>NZ_JBNNJZ010000785.1:0-3074 GCF_050270335.1 Streptomyces sp. NPDC059900 | reverse complement strand
ACCAGGGCGATCTCGGCGAGGCCGCCGAAGTTGGTCTCGAAGCCCCAGATGCGCTGCTCGGGGTCGAGCATGGTGTCGTTGTGGCCGTCGGAGGATTCAAGCTCCACGCTGAGGCAGTGCGCGACGACCTCGTCACCGGGGTTCCAGGCGTTCACGCCGGGGCCGGTGCGCAGCACGACGCCCGCGAGGTCGGAGCCGATGACGTGGTACGGCAGGTCGTGGCGCTTGGTGAGCCCGCTGAGCCGGCCGTAGCGCTCCAGGAAGCTGAAGGTGGACACCGGCTCGAAGATCGAGGTCCACACGGAGTTGTAGTTGACCGAGGAGGCCATCACGGCCACCAGGGCCTCGCCAGGGCCGAGTTCGGGCACCGGCACGTCGTCCAGGTGGATCGACTTGCGGGGGTCCTTGTCGCGGGTCTCCAGGCCCGCGAACATCTCCGCCTCGTCCTTGTGCACGGTGATCGCGCGGTACGAGTCGGGCAGGGGGAGAGCGGCGAAGTCGGCGGGAGTGGACTCCGGCGACTGGATCGCGTCCAGGATTTCCTTCACGGTTTTGCCTCCGGCGATTGGGGTCTCCCCTGCTCGAGCGGAGCCGAGAGCTTGGGGAAGCGTGTCCCCTTTGAGGGGATCACGCTCTTGAGGGTTACGTCGGGTGCTGCTGGTGCTTGTGAGGGTGTGCCGTCGGTTCGGCGAAGGTGTTGCTCGGCAGCGCTTGGTGTGGCGCGGGAGGTGCCTGTGACGCAGGCGTCCGGGCGCACGAAGCCGTGTGGCTTGTGGGGACAGCCGGCGTACGGAAGTTCTCTGCACGCCGGCCGCCCGGACAACATCAACGTATGACACCGCGTGCCAGTGAGCAAGACACTGAGTGCCATGAATTTTTGATGGATGATCGATCAGTGCAGGTCAGAGGGTGTGGCGGCACGCCAAAGGGGGCGCTACCCGTGGGTAGCGCCCCCTCAAAAGCCCAGGACGAAAGTGCGGAAAACGGAATCTATGACTCCCGCAGCGCCTTCTCGATCGTCCGCATGATCTCGTCCAGCGGTGCGTCCGTCCGGGCCACGGTGACCAGCACATCGCCCCCGGTGCTCACCGAAGCCGCCGGAGCCGTCGCGGTGTCCCGGCCCGCCCCGATGCCCGAACCGAAGGTCCGGCGGACGATGGCGAAGGCGTGGTCCAGCTGGGTCTCCACGTCGCCCTGGCCGCCCGCGCGCAGCCAGCGCCGCAGCACGTGGTTGTGCGCGGTCACCACCGCCGACGCCGCGACCTCCGCGAGCAGCGGATCGTCGTTGCCGTCGTGGTGGGCCTGCTCGTCGAAGTGGCCCAGGAGGTAGCGCGTGAAGAGCCGCTCGTAGCGGGCCACCGAGGCGATCTCGCGCTCGCGCAGTGTGGGCACCTCGCGCGTCAGGCGGTAGCGCTCGACGGACACGGCGGGCGAGGCCGCGTACATCTTCATGACTTCCTTGATGCCCCGGCACACGGTGTCCAGCGGGTGCTCGTGCGGCGGCGCCGCGTTCAGGACCGCCTCCGCCCGGATCAGCGTGTCGTCGTGGTCCGGGAAGATCGCCTCTTCCTTGGAGCGGAAGTGCCGGAAGAAGGTCCGGCGGGCGACGCCGGCCTGCGCGGCGATCTCGTCGACCGTCGTCGCCTCGTACCCCTTGGACGCGAAGAGCTCCATCGCGGCCGCCGCCAGCTCCCGGCGCATCTTGAGCCGTTGGGCGGCGGCGCGGCTGCCGGCCGCGCTCTCGGGAGCGTCGGGCGTAGCGGGCGTACGTGAGGACTTGGCGGCCTTGGGCATGACCCGAACGTACTGCATATGCGCAGCCGAGTGCTCCCGCGGGACGGGGCCGCCCGACGGTTCGAGCAGCCCGCCCCAGTGCGTGCGCGGTCTTTCGTCGGGTGCGCCCCCGTCCGTTTCCGGCCTACCGCCGCGCATATTCGCGGAAGCCGCGGCCGGTCTTGCGGCCGAGGCAGCCCGCGGCCACCAGGTGTTCGAGCAGCGGTGCGGGGGCGAGGCCCGGGTCGCGGAACTCGCGGTGCAGGACCTTCTCGATGGCCAGCGAGACATCCAGGCCGACGACGTCCAGGAGCTCGAAGGGCCCCATGGGGTAGCCGCCGCCGAGCTTCATCGCGGCGTCGATGTCGTCGAGCGTCGCGTAGTGCTCCTGGACCATCTTGACCGCGTTGTTGAGGTAGGGGAACAGGAGGGCGTTCACGATGAAGCCCGCGCGGTCGCCGCAGTCCACCGGGTGCTTCTTGATGGTCGCGCAGACCTGGCGCACGGTCGCGTGCACGTCGTCGTCGGTGAGGACCGTGCGGACCACCTCGACCAGCTTCATCGCCGGGGCCGGGTTGAAGAAGTGCATGCCGATCACGTCACCGGGACGCGAGGTGGCGCGGGCGCAGGCGACGACCGGCAGCGACGAGGTGGTGGTCGCCAGGATCGCGCCCGGCTTGCAGACCTTGTCGAACGCCGCGAACAGCTGCTGCTTGACCTCCAGGTCCTCGGCGACCGCCTCCAGGGCCAGATCGACGTCGGCGAACGCGTCGTACGTGCCCGCCGGAGTGATCCGGTCCAGGGTCTTGGCCGCGGTCTCCGCCGTCATCCGCCCCTTGTCGACGGAGCGCGAAAGCGACTTGCCGATACGGGACTTGGCCTTCTCGGCCTTCTCCTCGCTGCGCGCGGCGAGCACCACGTCGTAACCGGCCTTGGCGAACACCTCGGCGATGCCCGACGCCATCGTCCCGGAGCCCGCGACACCGACCGAGCGGATCGTGCGCCCGCCGGTCTGCCGGCCGTCCTCGGGCGGGGTCAGCGCGTCGCGCACGACGGTCGAACTGCCCGGCTGCTCGTACGAGTAGAAGCCGCGCCCCGACTTGCGGCCGGTCAGGCCCGCCTCGCTGAGCTGCTTGAGGATCGGGGCGGGCGCGTGCAGCCGGTCGTGCGACTCGGAGTACATCGCGTCGAGGACCGTGCGGGCGGTGTCGACGCCGATCAGGTCGAGCAGCGCGAGGGGGCCCATGGGAAGGCCGCAGGCCAGGAGCATCGCGGCGTCGATGTCCGCGAGTGTGGCTTAT
>NZ_JBNNJZ010000784.1:0-3077 GCF_050270335.1 Streptomyces sp. NPDC059900 | reverse complement strand
GCGTGGGCCAGGACGGCGCGGGCGGCTGCCGGTATGTCGCCGACGGCATCGACGATCTTCAGGTAGGCGGTCTGCGGGCGTGCCGTGACCAGCGCCGCGGCGGTCCAGTCCGTACCGTCGTCGTCCTCCACGGCCACGATGTGCGGGAAGTGCGCGGAGCGGTCGGCTGTCTGCCAGCGCTGGTGCACCTCGTGGGGTGCGAGCCGCTTCAGGCGGGTCGGTGGTGTGCCGGGCTCGAAGGGGACGACGACGAACTTCACGGGCGTTTCCTGTTGCTCTTGTTGAGGCGGCATACCGTTGCTTGTGGCCAAGGGGAGGGAGTGGGGTTTCGCCCGCGGGTTCACGGCGGCGTCAGGCGCGCGAGCGCCGCAGCACCCATACGAAGTACGGTCCGCCGACCAGCGCGATCATCAGGCCCGCCGGTACCTGGGCGGGTGCGATGACCGTGCGGCCCAGGGCGTCGGCCACGCAGACCAGCAGCGCGCCGAGCAGCATCGCGACCGGGATCGCGCGTCCGTGCCGGGCGCCCACCAGGGAGCGGGCGAGGTGCGGGGCGACGAGCCCCACGAACCCCACGGCGCCGACGGCGATCACGCTGAGCGCCGCGAGCACCGCGGCGATCGTCAGTGCGCCGATGCGTACGCGTACCGGCCGCACCCCGACGATGCGCGGGGTGTCCTCGTCGACGGCGAGCAGGTCGAGCCGGCCGCGCATGGCCAGGATGACCGGGAGCGCGAGCGCCAGGGCCACCGCCACCGGTACGACGTCGGGCAGCGAGCGCCCGTAGGTCGTACCGGAGAGGAAGGTGAAGATCCGGGGCGTGTTGTAGGGGTCGGCCCGCAGCAGCAGGAAGGTGGTGACGGCGCTGAGGCCGTACCCGCAGCCGATGCCGATCAGGACGAACCGGTCGGGCAGGAAACCGCCGCGCCAGGACAGCAGGGCGATCACCGCGAACGTGGCGAGCCCCGCGGCGACGGCGACCGCGATCAGCAGCGGCCGTCCGCCCGACAGGCCCGAGGTGGCGACGGCCGCCGCCCCCAGGCCGGCGCCCGCCGTGATGCCGAGCACGCCCGGCTCCGCCAGCGGGTTGCGCACCGTGCTCTGTACGACGCATCCGGCAAGGCCCAGTGCCGCGCCCGCGAGGATCGCGGCGAGGACACGCGGGAACCGGTCGTCCAGTGCCTGGCCGATCAGGTCGGGGGCGGTGCCCTGCGCCCAGAGCGCGAGGTCACCCGTGCGCAGCCACAGGCTTCCCGCCAGGACCGCCACGAGCGCCGCCCCCGCCAGGAGGATCACCGCGCCGGACACGACGAGCAGGAACGCGCGCCGTGAACGTGCGACGACCCGGGCGTGCGGCGGCTGCCGGAGCGCTCCGGTGTCGCGCAGCCGCAGCGCGAGGACCACGATCACCACGGCTCCCAGCAGCGCGGTCGGCACGCCGGTGGGAATGGCCGCGGCCCCGTCCGCGCCCTGGATCGCGCGCAGGGATGCGTCCGCGAGCAGGATGAGCAGCGCGCCCAGCAGTCCGGCCGCGGGCACGAGCAGGAGGTGGCGGCGCAGCGAACGGATGGGTCCCGCGATCAGGCGGGCCAGGACGGGTGCGCCCAGGCCGACGAAGGCGATCGGTCCCGCGAGGGTCACCGCGGTGCTGGTCAGGAGTACCGCGCAGAGCACGGCGGTCACCCGTGTCGTGCGGATCGGCACGCCCAGGGTGGACGCTGCATCGTCGCCGAGATTCATCACGTCAAGGCGCCGGGACAGCGCGAGGGCGACGCACAGCACTACGGCCAGGAGCGGGAAGGCGCGCGTCGACGCGTCGATGTTCAGCTGGGCGAGCGAACCGCTGCCCCAGGCGAACAGGCCGGTCGTGTTCTGGTCGAAGAGGATCAGGAGCGTCGCGGTCGCCGCGTCCAGGGCCATCGCGATCGCCGATCCTGCCAGGATCAGGCGGGTGCCTGCGGTGCCCGCGGCCCGGCCCGCCAGGAGCAGGACCAGCGCCGCCGCGGCCAGGCCGCCCGCGAAGGCGACGGTGCCCGATGCCCACAGCGGGACGGTCAGGCCGAGGGCCGCCACGAGCGAGAGCGTGAAGTAGGCCCCGGCCGTGACCGCGAGAGTGTCGGGAGAGGCGAGCGCGTTGTGCGTGACGGACTGCAGCAGCGTGCCCGCACAGCCCAGCGCGAAGCCCACCGCCACGCCCGCGAACAGGCGCGGCAGGCGCGAGCCGGTGAGGATCTCACCGACCGGCGCCCCGCCGGAGTCATCGCGCTGCCCGCCCAGGTAGCGCACCAGGTCGCCGAAGCCGACGCCCGATGTTCCCTGCGTCAGGTGCCACAGGCCCACCAGGACGGTCAGGACGAGAAGAAGTGCCAGGACGGCCAGCCCGGCGGGAGCGCCGCCGCGCCCGGCGGGAGTACCGCCGTGCCCGGCGCGGGGCAGCGCTTTCCCTGTGGATGCCGTGATCCGCGGTGTGCTCACTTCTTCTTGCGGTGTGTTCACTTCTTCTTCAGGACGTCGACGTACGCGTCGATCGCCTGCGCGCAGGAGCGCGGACCGCCGGCGCCCCACACCCGCGCGGGGAAGGAGTGCGCGCGGCCTTCCTTCACGGCCGGGATGGTCTTCCAGATCGGGTTCTTCTTGAGTGCGCCGACGTACCCGCCGGCTCCTTCGTCGTTGGCGTAGAAGAGGTTCGCGTCGCCCACCGAGGTGAGTCCCTCGACGTCGGTCTGTGCCAGTCCGTAGGACTTGTCGACGCCGCCGTCACCGTGATTCTTGTTGACCTTGTCGGTCCACGCCGGGTTCATGCCCAGTTCCTTGCCTATCTCGGTGAACAGGGCGCCGTCGCTGTAGGGGCGGATGGTGAGGTTGCCGCCCTGCAGCCAGCCGTCGAAGAACAGGAAGTCCTTGGTCGGCAGGTCGGCGTCGGTGACCTTCTTCTTCGCCGTCGCGAGGTGGTCGTCGAACTCCTTGAGCACCTGTTCGGCGCGCTCGGTGCGCCCGGTCGCCTCGCCGATCATGCTGAAGACGTCGCGCATGTTCCCGATCGGGTCCTTGGGGTTCGCTCCCCGGGTGGCCATCAC
>NZ_JBNNJZ010000783.1:0-3115 GCF_050270335.1 Streptomyces sp. NPDC059900 | reverse complement strand
CCCTTCAGCGTGCCCTGCGCCCCCTCAAACGCCGCGTCCCCTCCCCGGTGGGCCAGGTCATCGACGAGGAGGCCACGGCCCACCGCATCGCCCGCCTCGGCGGCCACCCGAAAGCCTGGCTGCCGGTCCTGCGCCCCGCCGACGAACGCTGGCTTCGCCTGTGCCTGGTGTACGACGCGGGTCCGACCATGCCGGTCTGGCGCCCCCTGGTCCGCGAACTCCACACGGCGCTCGCCCAGTCCGGCATCTTCCGCACGGTCGAACTGCACCGCTCGGACCCGGACGGCACGGTCCCGCCGCAGGTGGCGCACGCCCCCGCGACGGGCCGCACGGTCACCCTGGTGATCAGCGACTGCATGGGCCCGCAGTGGCGTGCGGGCGCGGCGGGCGACCGCTGGTACCGCACGCTGCGCCGCTGGGCGGGCCGGATGCCGACGGCGGTGATCCAGCCACTGCCGGAACGCCTCTGGCGCACCACGGCTCTGCCCACGACTCCGGGCACCCTCTGCGCCCCGCACCCGGCTGCGCCCTCCGCCACCCTCGCCTTCACGCCGTACACCGCGGATGCGCCGCCGCCCGCCCGAGCGGTACCGGTGCCGGTTCTCGAACCCGCCGGGACGTGGCTGTCGCACTGGGCGGAGCTGGTCGCGGACGCGGGCGGGGGGCAGCTGCCGGGCGCGGTGGGCTGGCTGGGGCCCGCGCCCCCGGACGCCGGGGCGGACGGCGAGGACATCACCCGGCTCTCCGCCGAGGACCTGGTGCTCCGCTTCCGCTCCACGGCCTCTCCGGAGGCCTTCCGCCTCGCGGGCCATCTGGCCGTGGGCGAACCGCAGTTGCCGGTGATGCGATTGGTCCAGGCGGCGGTCGAGAAGCGTCCGCGTCCGCAGCATCTGGCGGAGGTGATCCTGAGCGGCATGCTTGCCTCTGGCGGGGGCGCCGGGGCGTATGAATTCCGTGACGGGGTGCGGGAGTTGCTGCTGCGGACGCTGCCGCGTACCGCTCGGGGGCGTACCCGGGAGCTGCTGGCCCGGGTGGGCGGCCTCATCGACGAGCGGGCGGGGGTGGCACCCGGCGAACTACCGGCGGTGGCTTCCTCCGGCAGGGGCGCCGGGCAGGGATCCTCCCCTACGGGCGAGCCCTTCGCGACGGTCACCCCGGAGAGTGCGCGGCACCTCGGCGCGGGGCGGGACACGGAACTGCTCGGCGGCCGCTACCGCATGGTGCAGCAGATCGGGCAGAGCGGCAGGGTGTGGCTCGCGGAGGACCAGCGCGACGACGGACGGACCGTGGTGGTGCAGCGCTACCCACAGGCACCGCAGTGGCTGCGCCTCGACTTCACCCGGGTGGCGCGGCAGCTGTCGCGGTTCCGGCACCCGCAGGTGGCCGCCGTACAGGACTACGCCAACGGTGAAGTCCCGTACGTGGTGATGGACTTCGCCGACGGTCCCAGCCTCCGCGATCTCCTCGCGGAGCATCCTGCCGGGCTGCCGGCCCACCGGCTCATGGAGCTGGTGCCGCCCCTCGCCGGCGCGGTCTCCGCCCTGCACACCGTGGGCCTGGCCCACGGCGGACTCTCCGCCTCGTACGTGCGGCTCCCGGCGCGGGGCCCGGTCCTGTGCGGCTTCGCGCTCGTCCCCCACAACGAGGAGACCCGCGCCGCCGACCTCCGCGCGCTCGGCCGCCTGGTGCGCGAGATGTACGGAGACGGCAAGATGGCCGCCGAACCGGCCGGGGGCAATGTGCCCGGGACGCTCCCGCGCGCCACGCTCCGCAGCACGCTGGCATCGGTGCTCCACGACCTCGACTCGACCGACGCGGATATCCAGCGTCACGGCCTCCACCGGCTCACGCGGCTGGCGGCACCCTCGTCGGCCGAGCGCATGTACTCCCTGTTCGGCCCCCTTCGCGTCACGCAGAACAACCGCCCGCTCGCCACCGGCACCCCCCGCGAACAGGCCATGCTCTGCATGCTTCTGCAGCGCCGCGGCCGAGCCGTGACCCACGACGAGCTGATCGAGGGCATGTGGGGTGACGGCGCCCCCCGCGACGCGCGCCGCCTCATCGGCACCTACGCATCGCGCCTGCGCAACGCGCTGGGCCCCGATTCCGTGGTGACCGAGAGCGACGCGTACGTCCTGCCCCTGCCGACGGGCCCCGATGTCGTCGACCTGTTCCACGCCCAGCGACTCGACTCCGACGCCCGGCACGCCCGCTTCTCGGGTGACTTCGTCCGCGCCCAGGAGCTGGTCCGCTCCGCCCTGGACCTCTGGCGCGGCACCCCCCTGGAAGGCATCCCCGGCCCGGCGGCCAAAGCCACCCGCGCCGACATCAACCGCCTGCGGCAATCCCTCCTGCACACGCAGCTGGAGCTGAACCGGGAGCTCGGCGCCACCGAGCAGCAGCAGGCGGAACTGGACGAGCTGCTGCGGGAGTTCCCCCACACCGAGGACGAGGTACTCACCCCGTACGAGGAACTGCCCAGCGACCAGCTGGACGACCTCGGCGTCAGCCGTGAGCTGCCGGACGACCAGCCGACGCCCCCGCGAACCACCCTCACCTTCGAGTACCTGACCCGCCCCTCCGGCACCCAGTCGGAGACCCTGCACAAGCTGGGCCGGGAGATCTCCCACCTCCTCATCGCGGGCGGCATCGGCCCGGACCACTTCGAGCTGCGGCCCCGCGCCCGCGGCTGGGACGCACACGTCGCGCCGGAGGTGCACGTACTGCACGCGCTGACGGCCGTGCTCCGGCAACTCCCGACCGCCCTGGCCGCATTGCCGCACATCGGCCTCGGAGTCACCCTCACCCACGAGCCGGACCCCACGGTCTCCGCCCTCACCTTCCCCGCCGAGCTGCGCCACCTCTTCAACCGCCCCGGCAGCCGCGCCACCGTGATCGTCTCGAACGACCTGCACGACCGGCTCAGCCGCTCCGGCCGCACGGGCGACGCCCGCTTCGAGCCGGTCCCGCAGTCCGACGACTGGTACTGCGAGGTCACGGCGCCCGCGGAAGCCCGCCCCTCGGGCACGGCCACCTCGTCCGCCCTGAGCACACTGCTCGCGGCCCGCACCGCCGTGATCCTCGGCTTCGACGGCCCGGTCGTCCCCCTGTACAC
>NZ_JBNNJZ010000782.1:0-3119 GCF_050270335.1 Streptomyces sp. NPDC059900 | reverse complement strand
CAGACCAGATACAGGGCACGCCCGTGCTTGCGGGCCTGCTCGACCAGGGCCTTCTTGGTGGCGCCGATCGCCGCATCGGCCGCCTTGCGGGCCATCGTCGACTTCGCGAGGAAGCGCGGCCTGAAATCCTCCACGGCCAGCGCGTCGTGGTCACGGACCACGCGCTTGGCCCACTTGCGGGCGGTGTCCTGCCGGTGGGGGAACATTCGCGGCGCTATTACCCGCGCCCGGACGTGGTCTATGTGCCCTTGCACGATGCACAGCCGATCGAGCGCGGGCCGGTCTGGCTGGAAGGCAACACCACGGAGCGCGTCCGCGCGTTCGTACGCGCTGCGGCAGACACGGCCGGGCAGCCGCCGACGGCATGAGCGTGCAGGCAACATCCGCGCCGACTCCGCGCCCGCGCCCGCGTGCATCGGTGCGGGCAGTCGCATCGGACTGCCTTACGTCAGTCTGAGCGGAAAGGCCCACCGCGCCACCGCCGGGCACTGGCGTCCCGGTACGGCGAGGCAAGCGCAGGGCCAGGACCTGCTGCCCGCCCTCTCCGGCTGTCTGCCAGCCGGACTTGCTCTGCATCCTCCCGGCGACGCCCAGCCCTTGCCGGGCGAGCCGTTGCGCTTTGTCCCGGCCGTCGGTCCTGGCCCTACGGGTCGGCGGCCTTCAGCAAAATGTGCGCCCTCTAGGACAAGCCGGCGCGCTGCGCACCATCAGGGCCTGGCTAGGTGAACCAACGCTGTGGTGTTCTGTGCGGGGCAACAGCGGGAGGTGGAACCAGTTTTGGCTGCTCCCCTGCGTTCCGACCGCTCACGGGCCGCGTCAGATGCAGCACCGTTGGACCTCGTGCAGGAAGTCCGCCCAGCGGGCGGCAACCCGGCTGCCCGGTGCTGTGTGCAGGGCCAGCTGGAGGGTCTTTTTCAACGGGTGCGGAGATCCCATGATCGCCTCGTTGCGCTGCGTCAACCGCTGGAGTTCGCCGTTGCGCGGCAGGCGGTCGCTCTTGGTGCTGTTGCAGGCCTCGTGCGCGGGGGCGAGGTTCCACAGCGCATCCAGGTCGGGGCCCGTCCATCGGCCCACGCTGGCGTAGCGCTGCATGAGCGCGAAGGGAAAGACATGGTCGACGGCGAGCGGATCGGCCAGGTCGAGGGTGTCGTCGCAGATCAGGCAGCGGCCGTGCTGGAATCCGATGAGCGCCTGGGCTACGCCGGTGACCGGGCGGCGGCGGCGCTTGTCGGTCAGTTGCAGCGTCGGCCAGTCCACGGTGACGCCCTCCTGGACGAGGGCACGGCCGATGCCGGCGGCGAAGGAGGATTCCACGATGCTCCACCGTGCGTCGAGTTCCGCACGCAGCCCCCTCGCCTGGTCCGACTGCGCCACCTGCAGGAGCTGCGGCGTGAGAGTGACGCTGCGTCGGCGCGGACTGCCCGTCACCTTGTAGAAGCGGTGCGGGACTTCACTTCCGCCGCCCAGGTTGTGGAATTTCCGCATGACCATGGCCGGCATCGACTTGACCGCGGCGTCCAGCAGCCGGTCGGTGGGCCGGCCGAGCTGGTGTGTCTCCTCGCGCTCGGCGGCGGCGACCCCCAGGAAGTCGGTTTCGCCGATCGAGGTGCCCCGGGGTGCCTGAGGGGCCCTGGCCGCGTGCTCGGCCAGGCGCATGGCGTAGGGCACGGCAAGGTCGCGCAGCAGGATCTCGGTGTGCCCCTGCCGGGCGTGCTCGAGCAGAGCGTCGCCGAGGGCGAACTTGTAGGTGCGGGAGTTGGCCCCCATCAAGATCGCCAGACGCCAGGATGAGCGGGCGGAGGGCTCGGCTGAGAAGAAGGCGTCCGCCGTCACGCCGGGGCCTTTCGCAGGGCCAGTTCGCTCCAGTGGATTGCGTCGCGGCCCAGCTGGTCCTGGCCGCCACCGAGGTGCAGGACGTCCAGTCCGTTCTCCCGGGCCAGGGCGGCGGTCTCGTCGGCGGGTACGTCGAACATCGTGCGGTCCGCAGGTGGCGGTCCGTGACGGAGAGAGATGATCAACAGGCCTCCGGGATCGAGGAGTCCGGCCAGCCGGCGCATGGCCGCGGTCCGCTGCGAGGCATCCAGATGCATCCACACCGCGGACAACAGCAGCAGCCCGAAGCGGCCCTCCAGCCGCTCCAGGCCGGGCAGCGAGTCCTCCAGCCAGGCGATGGGGGCGTCAGCATGCAGTTGCTGGGCCACCAGCCGCAGTTCCCGCACGGGCTCGACGGCGAGGACCTCGTGCCCGCGCCCGGCCAGGGCCGCCGCATCCCGCCCGGTGCCCGCGCCGATGTCAGCGACCCGCACCGGAGCCGTGGGCAACAGGTGCAGGATCTCCCCGTGGACGGACTCGAAGGTCAGGCTCTCGTACCGCTCGGCCAGGGCCTGTGCTGCGTACGCGTAATAGGGCTGGGCACCCGAGGCCGGAGCATACGGTGGACGCGGCCCCTCTCCCGGGCCGGCAAGGGAACTCTTCATGACGTCACACTACGGCGCCCCACTGACACTCCAAGTCCGGTCGCCTGCACGCCCGCGCGGGACACCTTGCCCCGGTGCCCCGCACGGGCGCTTCGGCAGGTTGCAGGGTGATCAGGTCAGGCGGCGGCTGATCCACCAGGTGCACAACCCGGTCAGGGCCGCGGCGAGGCCCAGGTAGAGGCCGGTTTCGGCCCACTGCAGGGTCCAGAAGTTGCCGGCGGGCTGGTAGGTGACTTGTTGCCGGTAGCCGGCCCTGGTCAGGGCGGTGGCGCAGTCCGCCATGGAGGGGCAGTCGGTGAGCGAGGCCGGCAAGGTCGCCGGGTGACCGGAGGCGTTGACGGTGTGTTGGGACAGGATCCAGGCGCCGGGCTGGCCGAAGTCCACTTCGCGCACGGCGTCGACGCCGATGTTCACCGGCCTGGCCCGGGTGAACGAGAGCGTGGTCTCGACGGAGGAGGCCAGGTGAGGGCGGAGCCACAGGGGCACGGCGATCTGCACGGCGGCGTAGGCGGCCAGGGTGGCGGCCATGGCGGGCACGGTGCGGCGGATGAGCACGCCCAGGGTGACGCCGAGGATGAACGCGAAGGCGGCGTAGCCGATCGGTACGGTGCCCCGTCCGGCGAACACCAGCGGGTCGATGCG
>NZ_JBNNJZ010000781.1:0-3126 GCF_050270335.1 Streptomyces sp. NPDC059900 | reverse complement strand
GTGTTGGGCACCCCCGGGGCCCACTCCCCCCCCCGACTCCGGAAGATCCCACCGGCCCCGCGCGATTCACCGCGCGGGGCCTTCCGCGTACTGGCCCTGCTCCGCGATCTCCGATAAGTTAGGCAAGGCTTACCTAATGGAGGTTCAAGGATGGGTGTCCGTCACGCCAGCACGTCCGTGCCCACCGCAGCGGCACGCGCGCGCTCACTGCTCACCACCGCGTGGTCCTGCGCGGTGACCACGGAGATCGGCAGGGATGAACTCGTCGGCGCGCACAGCGTCACGCCGGAGGGCATCCTCCTGCTGTCCCCGCCCCCCGACAGCGCCCTTGCCGCCGCGATGATCTGCGCGCCGCGCGGCGAACCCTCCACCCTGGTGGAGTTCGCCGATGTCGCCCCCGTACCGGTCAGGGACCGCATCCGGGCCCGTCTGTGGCTCTCGGGGTCACTGGTACCCGACGGGGAGGGATTCATCTTCGCGCCGACCTGCGCCGTGCTGCACGACTCCGCGGGCGGCCGGACCGGCATCGACCTCGACGAACTCGCCCTGGCCGCCCCCGACCCGCTCGCCGAGGCCGAGTCGCGCCTGCTCACCCATCTCGCCGACGCGCACGAGGACGCCGTCGAGCAGCTGACCCGGCTCGTGTGCGCCGACAGCCTGCACGGCGTGGTGCGCGTACGCCCCCTCGCCATCGACCGCTACGCCCTGACGCTGCGTCTGGAGAAGGCCCGCAGCCAGGCGGACGTACGCCTGGCCTTCGACGAGCCCGTCGAGGACGTCGCCCAGGTCACCGAACGCATGCACATCCTGCTCGCCAAAGCCCGGCACCTGCGCCGCCCCCTACTGCGCCCCGCGTCCCCCGATGCCTGAGTCCGCCGGCTTCATGGACCGCAGCGCGATCAGCAGCACCCCGATGTCGTCGAGGAACACCGGATCGGGCAGCAGATCGGCCGGCAGGACCAGATAGGCGACCGCACCCCAGAACACCCACTGGCGCTCGACCGGCAGCCCCGCCCTGCGCAGACTGCGGCGCGTGCGGACCAGACGTACGAGCAGCGCGATGGCGACCGCGAGTGTCGCGGCCACCAGGATCGCGCCGGCCACAAGGAGGACCGTGACTTCCGTGCTCATCAGACCCTGACCTCCGTCCTGCCACATCCACGACGTCCCCGGCGGGCACTCGGCCCAGGCTATGGGTACCCGCGGGACGCCGCGCGAACATCTCCTCCCGCCCCCGTACGGGGGACTTCGTGCCCCCGCATCACGGACGTTCTGCCCTCCCGCGACGGATGATGGAGGCCGGCATCACCGCCGGCTCCTCCAACTCCCCCGGGGAAAGGCAGAGATGAGCCAGACGCTGATCACGGCAGGGCGGGTTCTGACCGGGCCAGGTGGCCGGCACGTCATGGACGGCGCCGTCCTCACGGAGGGCACGGACATCGTCGCCGTGGGCGCCAGGGCCGAGGTCGAGCCCCTGGCACGCGGCGTGTCGCAGCGCCACGCCCTGCCGGACGCCACGGTGCTCCCCGGGCTCATCGACGCCCACGTCCACCTGGTCTTCGACGCGAGCAAGGACCCCGTCGCGGTCCTGGACGCGCACAGCGACACCACCCTGATGGCGGCCATGGAGGAGCGCGCGCTGCAATTCCTGCGCAGCGGCGTCACCACGGTGCGCGACCTGGGCGACCGGGGCCGCCTCACCCTGCGCCTGCGCGAGGCGATCACCGCGTCCCGGGTGCCGGGCCCGCGGATCGTCGCCGCCACCACCCCGCTGACCGCCAGAGGCGGCCACTGCTGGTTCCTGGGCGGCGAGGTCGAGGGCGAGAGCGAGATCCGCGCCCTGGTGCGGCAGAACGCCGAGTTCGGCGCGGACGTCATCAAGGTCATGGCCACCGGCGGCGGCCTCACCCGCGGCGGCCCCGCCACCTGGCAGGCCCAGTTCAGCGCCCCCGAGATCCGCGTGGTCGTCCGCGAGGCGCGCCGGGCCGATCTGCCCGTCGCCGCCCACGCGCACGGCACCGAGGGGATCGTGGCCGCCGTGATGGCCGGCGTCGACACCATCGAGCACTGCACCTGGATGAACCGCAAGGGCCTGGGGCTGCGCGAGGACGTCCTGGACGCCATCGTGGCCAAGGGCATCCGGATCTGCCCCACCGTGAGCCCGAACTGGCGGATGCTGCCCATGTTCTTCGGCGCCGAACGAGCCGAGGCGATGTTCGACCAGGTCCGCACGATGGCCGAGCGCGGCGCGCGGCTCATCGCGGGAACGGACGCGGGAGTCCAACGTGCGGGCTGCGACGGCCTGGCCCAGAGCCTGGGCTTCTACCAGCACTTGGGGGTGGCGCCCGACCGCGTCATCGACATGGCGACCAGCGAGGCCGCGGACGCCCTGCGCATCGGCGACCGCGTCGGCCGGCTCGCCGCGGGCTACCGCGCCGACCTGATCGCGGTGCACGGCGACCCGCTGCGGGACGTGGCAGCCCTGGGCGACGTACGCCTGGTCATGGCGGACGGCAGGATGGTGGACCATGAGTGAGACATCGGCACACCCCGCGAAACCCGTCCAGGCCCTGATCGTCGTCGACATGCAGACCGCCTTCGTCACCGGTGAGGGCGCCGTGCCCGAAGCGGCCCGCGTCCTGGACCGCACGACCGACCTGATCACGCGGGCCCGCGCCGCGGGCGCCCTGGTCATACAGCTCCAGAACGACGGCGAGCCGGGAAGCGCCGACGAACCCGGCACTCCCGGCTGGGAGATCCACCTGCCGCCGGAAGCCGACCGCGGCGAGCGGGTGCTGCGCAAGACCGTCGACGACGGCTTCGAGGAGACCGGCCTCGCGGAGCTGCTCGCCGACGCGGGCGTGCACGACCTGGCCTTCTGCGGGGTGCAGTCCGAGATGTGCGTCCTGGCGACCGCGCGCACCGCCCTCGAACGGGACTTCCGCGTCGTCCTGCCGCACGACGCGCACGCGACGTACGACATCCCGGCCGCCGAGGGCATCAGCGACGCCGTCCCGGCGGCGATGGTCTCCCGGGTCGCCGAATGGGCCCTCGGCGACGAGGTGGAGATCGTCGCGAGGGCCCGGGACGTCGACTTCACCATGCCCTAAGGGCGGCGGGTCGGGG
>NZ_JBNNJZ010000780.1:0-3130 GCF_050270335.1 Streptomyces sp. NPDC059900 | reverse complement strand
AGCTCAGCCCATGCGCCCATGCCCTACTCCTCGTCCTCCTCTCCCATGCTCTGGTAGTTGGAGTGGAACAGGGCCGAGAAGCTGGCGTACTTCGTCGGGTTGCCGTACTTCGGTGCGAACTCGTAGGCGGCCCACTCGCCGTCCGGTCCGACGTCGGTGGGATCGAGCAGCCAGAAGTCCTCTCCCCGTGCAACCTCGAGGGACCGGCGAAACATCTGCACGTCGTCCTCGTTGCCGGGTATCGAGGCGTAGATCTCGGTCACGCTTCTGCCCGCATCGCTCTCGCGCATCCACGAGACGCGGTCGCATGGTTGGACAGCGTCCACCCAGGCAGCCAGGTGCGTCCATCCGTCGCTTGCCAGGAAGAATCCCCGCAGGCTGGGCGGAAACCGCAGCCCGAGCCGTTCCTCGGATGATGCCAGGGCTTCTTCCCGGGCCGGGGCGTCACCCAGCCACGCATCGACCTGGCCCTCCCGGTCAAACAGGTCCAGCTGGTCTTCGTCCAGCAGTTCGACCAGTTCGTCATCGTCGGCAGAGTTCTTCAAGTACCGCTGGCCGTAACGCTCCAAAAACCGTCGCCACTCCTGTGGCGTGGTTGGAACAGCGCCAACTGCATGCTGCTCGGGCTCAGTTGTCTTACTCATGCTGGCCATGCTGTCAGGCGGCTCTGACAACGCCGACGGCTGTGGGCCCTAACGCGCGTGAGGACCCGCTCCAGGTCACTGATGGCCGACACCGATCGTTGAAAGACAAGCTGATCCGAGATGAAGCAACGGGAAAGCCACGTCTTCTTGTCTGCTGAGCTTGCTTGGAGTGCGCTCCAAGGTCATAGCGTTCAGAGTACGCCTCCATCACTGGCGTCTGGCGGCGCCCGGAAGGCTGCCTCACTTCTATACCGGCTCCCGGCTGCACACGAAACAGGCGGGAGTCAGACGATCGATATTCCAGGAGAATCTCTGATGCAACAACGCAAGCTGGGGCAAGGCCTCGAAGTCTCGGCTCTCGGGCTCGGCTGTATGGGCATGAGTTTCTTCTACGGTCAGCCACACGACACAGCCGAGATGACGAAGCTGCTGCGGGCGGCCGTTGACCGGGGCGTGACCTTCTTCGACACTGCCGAGGTCTACGGCCCGTTCGCCAATGAGGAGCTCGTCGGTCAGGCGCTGGCGCCGGTCCGCGACCAGGTGGTGATCGCCACCAAGTTCGGAATCAAGCACGGCGAGCACGGGCCGACCCCGACGTCCGGGGTCGACAGCAGACCCGAGCAGATCCGACACGTAACCGAGGCCTCGCTCAAGCGTCTTCGAACCGAAAGCATCGACCTGCTCTACCAACACCGCGTCGACCCCGACGTGCCCATTGAAGAGGTGGCCGGCACGGTCGGGGAGCTGATCGCCGAAGGCAAGGTAAAGCACTTCGGCTTGTCCGAGGCCGGTGCCGCGACAATTCGTCGCGCCCACGCCGTGCAGCCGGTGACGGCACTGCAAAGCGAGTACTCGCTCTGGATGCGCGAGCACGAATCGGAAATCATTCCGACGTTGGAGGAACTGGGCATCGGCCTGGTGCCCTTCAGCCCCCTCGGCAAAGGATTCCTGACCGGCAAGATTGATGCCGGCACGTCACTGGCCGACAACGACCTCCGCCGCCTGCTGCCGCGCTTCAGCCCTGAAGCGCGGCAAGCCAACCAGGCGCTGGTCGATCTGCTGCAGCAGATCGCCGACGACAAGGCAGCCACGCCGGCCCAGATCGCTCTCGCCTGGGTGCTGGCGCAGAAGCCGTGGTTCGTGCCGATCCCCGGCACCACCAAGCTGCACCGTCTGGAAGAGAACCTGGGCGCACTCGACGTCGAGCTGACAACCGGCGACCTGCACCGGATCGAAGAGGCCGCGGCCGACATCCGGATCCAGGGCGACCGTTTGCCTGAGCAGCTGCAGTCGCGGTTCGGCCGCTGAACTTGTCGTTCAACTCCGTCAGGGGCTGATGTAGTCGCCCCACCAGAAAGTTGCTACGTAGGCCCGTCCAAGTGCCTCTCCGCCTCGTCCGCCCCTGATGTAGACGACGATCACCGCCAGGAGGAACCAGGCGGTGAAGCATCCCGCGACGATCAGGGCCATCCGGGGGCCCGCGGCGACAGTGATGACGATCAAGGCAATGACTGTCACGACCAGCCCTATGTGGCCATCGCTGATGACCGTGCCGGGCTTATTGCCACCTGTCATGGGAGCCCCCGCTGAAGATCACGCCGTCCTGCGCCAGCACAGCCTACGGGGCCCTGTATGCCCTGGCATTGCCGCTCGAACGACGTGGCTTGGTGCCCTTCTTGTGGTGGTCGGGGCGGCTGTATGCCTCGCCGGTCGCGAGGACGCGGCCCACGTCGTGACGGGTGGCCGGACGTCGGTCTCGCGAGCCAAGTAGCCTGCCTGGGGCGGGTGTTAGGGGTTTCGGTGCACTGGTCGGAGAGCCGGCCTTCGTGCGCAGGTTCCTGAACCCCCGCCGGAAGCGGGCAAGGGTGAGGGTGTTCGGCTCGGCCGGCTTCTCCCGGGGCCTGCGCAGATCGGTGGCAAGCGACCGGGCAAGCCGGAGCTGGGCATAGGCGGCGATCACGAGCCACGTCTACCGGTCGGCCGCTTCCGAACTGCGAAGCCGGGGTTTGGTCCATCCGAGCGGCTGCTTTAACAGGTGAAATGTGTGCTCCAGGCCGAAACGCCGCAGGAAGGACTGCCAGCAGCGGTCGACGTCCGCGGCGCTGGAGCCGGAGCCCGACCACCACAGCCAGACCGGCTTGTTCACCCCGCCGGACGGCAACTTCTCTACGGCGAGGCGGATGACGGTGCCCTTGATGAAGGACAGGGGCCCGCCGTGCTCTGCGTGGAACGGGCCCCGCAGAGCGTACGCCGGTCTGCCGCTGGAGCGGTTGGTGTCGTCCGGGCAGGCCGGGGGAGTGAGACGGGTGAGTGCCGGTCTCTCAGTGGGCCAGGGCCTTGCGGAGGTGGACTTCGCCCTCGCCGTCCGCGGGGATCGGGGTGTAGCCCTGGTTTTGGTAGAAGGCCAGGTTGTAGCTGCTGTTGGCGCCGGTGGTCAGCAGTAGGCGGCTGCACCCGTGGCCCCGGGTTTCCGCGGTGTGCAGGAG
>NZ_JBNNJZ010000779.1:0-3165 GCF_050270335.1 Streptomyces sp. NPDC059900 | reverse complement strand
GGCCCGGGCTGCCTGCTCGTGGGCCCGTTGGGCTTCCTGGGACTGCCAGGTCGCAACGCCCCCCAGAGCCGTGGTGGCGGCCAGGCAGGCCGCCAGCAGGAAGCGGCCTGCGCGGCTGCTCCCGGGCAACACCGCGCCGAGTGCCGCGCGCACCGAGCGCGGCGGCTGCTGCCGGACGCCGGTGATATCGCGCAGGACGGACTGCTTGAGCGCGGGGGGCGGGGATACGACGATGTCGGCGGCGCGGGCCAGCCGGGCGGCCGTGGCGTCGAACTCCGCCACCTCCTGACTGCAGTCCGTGCATAACGCGAGATGCTCCTCGAACCGCGCGCGCTCATCGGGGTCGAGGGCGTGCAGCGCGTAGGCCCCTGCCGGGGTGTGCGGGTTGGTCAAGCTCATGCCGCCCTGCCTTCGTGAGTGCGTCCGGAGAGTTCGGGCCCAGGGATTGCGCTGGTGGCGCACGTGAGCAGGGCGATCGGAGTGGCGGTAGCAATTCGTTGCGTACGGCCGTGCGGATTGGTGCCGGGTCGATCACGCTCACCGTGGCATCCCGGACGTCCGGCGACGCCGGGCGGCGCTGTCGCAGAGACGCTGTCGCAGAGGACGCCGGTTCAGTGGGCGCAGGCCCCGAACTCCGCGTGCCGCGCCCGGACCGCGTACGTGTCGTCGTCCCGGTTCTCCTGATGCTCCGTGGGCGGAGGCGGAGCGAAGCGGTGCTGAAGCACCTCTGCCCGGATCTGTGCCATCACTTCGTCGAACTCTTCGTCTGTCATCTCGCCGTCACCTCCCTGTCCATGAGTAATCCGGAGCGAACCTGATGCCTGGATTGGTCGGCTTCTGCCGTTCTGTTCGGTGTTCGCGGCTATGACGGAGCAAGGAATTCGGAGCCGTACGCCTCGCGGATTGGTCGTGGAAATTTTCTCCTCCAAATGAGCGGACGACCAATCCGCACCCCAACTCCGCTCCGGATAGCCGGTGTGAGCAAAGAAGCGAAGAAACCGAGAGGCACGGCCGTGTGGCGGCTCGGCGCGCTGGGCGCCTTGAGCGGTCTGCTGGCGGGATATTCCGCGCTGGCGACGGCGGAACTCGTATCTGTCGCTGTACGTGCCGAGTCCAGCCCCGTGATCGCGGTGGGCGGGGCGGCCATCGACCGGACACCGGCCGGCGTGAAGGACTGGGCGATCCGCCAGTTCGGGACGAACGACAAGCTCGTCCTGCAACTCGGAATCCTTGCCGTACTCACCCTTCTCGCGCTCGCACTCGGTGTCCTCGCCACCCGCTACCGGCGCGTCGGTTCGGCAGGAGTCCTCCTGTTCGGGGTGATCGGGGCCTTCGCCGCGACCAGCCGTCCCGACTCCACCGGCATCACCGACGCGCTGCCCTCCGTGGCGGGCACCGTGGTGGGAGCGGGCCTTCTCTACTACCTCGTCGGGCGCCTGCGGCACGGCGCAAGTCAAGGCCGCGCGCAGGAGGCGGCCAAGCCCGATCAGACCGACGAGGACGTACCGGCGAACGACGCGACCACGTCCCCCGAGACAGCGCCGCCGCACGACGGCGAAGCGGGCTGGGACCGGCGCGGGTTCGTCATCGCCGCCACGGCCGCGGCAGCCGCGTCCACCGGGGTCGGCCTGCTCGGCCGTTCCCTGAACGGCGCGGGCGGCAAGGACGCCATCGCCTCCCGCAATCAGGTCAGGCTGCCCGCCCCGGCGTCGGCCGCCGCGCCCACCCCCAAGCGGGCCGCGCTGCGGATCAAGGATGTCAGCCCGTTCATGACGTCCAATCAGGACTTCTACCGGGTCGACACCGCGCTGGTGGTACCGAAGGTCGATGCGACCTCCTGGCGGCTGCGGATCCACGGCAAGGGCGTCACCCGCGAGAGGACGGTGAGCTTCGCGGACCTGCTGCGCATGCCGCTGATCGAGCGGAACATCACGCTGGCCTGTGTCTCGAACGAGGTCGGTGGCCCGTACGTGGGCAACGCCCGCTGGATCGGCGTGCGCCTGGCCGACCTCCTGGAGCAATGCGGCGTCCGCCCGCCCTCCAAGGGCGGGCCCGCGGACCAGCTGGTGGCCCGGTCCGTGGACGGGATGACGATCGGCAGCCCGGTCGAGGACGTGATGGACGGCCGGGACGCGCTGCTCGCCCTGGGCATGAACGGGCAGCCGCTGCCCTTCGCGCACGGATTCCCGGTGCGCATGGTGGTCCCCGGCCTCTACGGCTTCGTCTCCGCCTGCAAGTGGATCGAGGACATCGAACTGACCACGTTCGACGACTACGACCCCTACTGGGTCAAGCGGGACTGGGCCCGCAAGGCGCCCATCAAGACCCAGTCCCGGATCGACACCCCCAAGCCCTTCGCCCGGCCCGGGGCCGGCACGGTGATGGTCGCCGGGGTGGCCTGGGCCCAGCACCGCGGCATCGACAAGGTCGAGGTGCGGGTGGACGACGGCCCCTGGCAGCAGGCCGATCTGGCCGCCGAGGACACCCGCGACACCTGGCGCCAGTGGTCCTACCCGTGGAAGGCCACCTCCGGGGGCCACACGCTCACCGTGCGGGCCACCGACCGCACCGGCCAGACCCAGACCCAAAAACGCACCCGCACGATCCCCGACGGGGCCAGCGGCTGGCACTCGGTGGTGGTCACCGTGGACTGACCTGCCCCAGAGCCGCCGGCCGACAGGACCGGGGCCGGCTCTGCCCCCCGTACAGCGCGCATCTTTCCCCCGTGAAAGCAACCAAGGAGTAGACATGAACACCATCACCCGCCGTACCCACCGTGGAGCCCTCGTTCTCGCCGCGGCGGCGATGCTGCCGTTGGCCCTGACGGCCTGCTCCAGTGACGAGGGCAAGGACAAGGCGTCCTCGGACTCGAAGTCGTCGGCCTCGTCGGACAAGGCCAGCGACAGCCCCTCGAAGGACACCGGCGCCATGGACGAGCCGTTCGGCTCCGCGTGCGCCTCCGTCCCGAAGGACGGCAAGGGCAGCTTCGACGGCATGGCGAAGGACCCGGTCGCCACCGCAGCCTCGAACAACCCCGAGCTCTCCACGCTGGTCACCGCGGTCAAGAAGGCCGGCCTGGTGGACACCCTGAACAACGCCAAGAACATCACGGTGTTCGCGCCGACCAACGACGCCTTCGCGAAGATCCCCAAGGCCGACCTGGAC
>NZ_JBNNJZ010000778.1:0-3180 GCF_050270335.1 Streptomyces sp. NPDC059900 | reverse complement strand
CCTCCCTCGAGTGGACCCGAGGATTATGGGTCAGGTGTATTATGTCAACTGTATTGGAACAGTCCCGGGGAACGAGGGAGCGGCCGGCGATGCCGAAACAGGTGGATCACCGCGGACGTCGCGAAGCGATCGCCCGCGCACTGTGGCGGGTGGCCGAGCAGCGCGGCCTCACCCAGCTGACGATGCGCGTGGTGGCGCAGGAGGCGGGCATGTCACTCGGGCAGTTGCAGCACTACTTCGCCTCCCGGACCGCCATGCTCTCCTTCGCCATGAACTTCGCGTCCGAGCAGACCTCGGTGCGCGTACAGCAGGGCCTCGAAAAGCTCGGTGCCCGTCCGCACCCCCGTGACGTGCTGCGCCTGACGCTCGCGGAAATGCTCCCCCTGCACGCCGACGCACGCGCGACCAGCCGGATGAGCGCCGCCTACGTCCTGGAGGCGCTGCACGACCAGGCCGTGCACGAGCAGGCGCGCCGCGGCCTCGTCCAAGGGCGGGCCCTCGTCGAGCAGTTGGTCCGCCAGGCGATCGCCGACGGGCACATCGACTCCGGCCGCGACCCGGCGACCGAGACCAACCTGCTCCTGGCCCTCACCGGCTTCACCTCCCTGATCGAACTCGACGTGATCGAGCCTAGGGACGCCCTCGCCGCGATCGACGTGCATCTGGACCGGCTGTTCAGCAGTACGTGACCCGCCCCACTCCCCCACCGGCCGCAAGGAGCCACCCGGAACCACCCACTCCCCGGTGCCGAGAAGGAAGCGACCGGCTGGTCAGCCGCGAGCGCTCCGCCTCCGTACACAGGTTCGCCCCGCCTCAAGTCCTGGCGCATCCTGACCAAGGTCCGCACGAACGCCCGCCACGCGAGCACCCTCCTGCGGGCCCTCCTCGTCCTCGCGGACACCGGTTCCAGAGGTGACCGACGATCACCCCCGCAGTGATCATGATGCTGGCCGGAAGGAATCCGTTACTCCCGGACCACACCAGCCCCACCCTCAGCCCCGCGAGTTGCGGAATCAGGATGAAACGATCCCACCGGCCGTACGCGGTGTTCGCCGTACCTATCCAGTACTTGAGCGGCGAGCGTCGTCCAGGACGTCACGCAGTGCCCAGTAGGCGGGTTTCGCCTCGTACGCCGCGTCCCAGGGAAGAGCGTTTCCCGGACTCGGGGGATAGTGTCGCAGGTCAGCCGTGGAGCCGTACTTGTCGGTGAAACCCCAGGTCGAGAACGAGGTGCAGTTGGGTTCTTCGGCGCAGACTGCGAGTTTCCCCGCCAACTGGCGGGCCTGGATGTCCTCTTCGTCCTCGTCGACGAGGACGTCCGCCTCCGAGACCCGGGCCTTCAGGCCGAGCCCGGCCAAAGCCCGGACCTTGCGTCGGAAGACCTCGGGGTCGGTACGGTCGCCGACGGCGTATTCGTGGTCCTGGAAACCGACACCGTCGATCGGAACGCCTCGCTCCTTCAATCGGATCAGCAGCGCGTAGAGGGCATCCCAGCGTGGTCCGTCCTCCTCCACCCCGTACTCGTTGAGGTACAGCACCGCGTGCGGGTCGGCCTCGCGGGCAGCATGGAACGCGATGTCGATGTACTGCTCACCCATTGCTTCGAACCACAACTGCGGCCGCACGCCCCGGTTGCCGCCTGCGTAGTCCTCATCCTCGTCGGACATGGGCTCGTTCACCACGTCCCATTCCGCCACCTTCCCCCGGAAGTGGCCCGCTACCGCGCGTATGTGCTCGACCATGACGCGCCTGCGTTGCCCGTGCGTCATCTCGGCGCGCATCCATGCGGGCAGGGCTTCGAACCAGACGAGGGTGTGGCCGTGCACCTTCATCCTGTTGGCCCGGGCGAAGTCCACCAAGGTATCGCCTTCCGCGAACGCGAACACGCCGCGCCGGGGCTGGACGAACTGCGGCTTGAAGTCGTTCTCCGGCGTCAGTATGGAGAACTCCTCACCCGCCGTCCGGCGGTAGGCGCTGTCCGTCAGCAAGGGGCCCGCGGCCAGCGCGGTTCCCATACGGATCGGGCGTGGGAGAGCCGCCGCCAGATCACGCATCGCATCGCTGGACCGGGGCACGCGCAGACCAGGCGCGTCCACGACGGACATCCGGCCCCGTCCCAGTTTCCGCGCGTGAAGATCGCTGAGGGTCCAGCCCTTCCCGCGGGCTCCCGCATCCGTGCCGAACCAGATGCGGCCGCTGCCGAAGACGTCGTGCGCGGGAACGGTTCCCACGACCCTGCCGCCGGCCTCCAGCACAAGCCTGTTTGCGCGGACTTCGACGGCGAGGCGGACTTCGGGCCCCAGCCGTCTCCCGAAGGTCCGGGTCATCGCAGGTTGGTCGGAGTCCCCGTCCCAGCGGTCGATCCGCAGCCTCCCGCCGACCACGCCGATGCGCACGCCACGCCGTTCGTAGCGCCATTCGTCGTAGATGACCGGCGTTTGACCGTACAGATGCAGGTAGGCATCCGTGTCATCCGTGCGCCGCAGGCCGGCTTCGATCCGGACATCCCCTCGGAACACCAGGTGGGGACCGCGCAGGTTCACCGGTGGGTTCGGCTGTCCGCCGGTACCGTCCTGGCGGGTGATGCGCCGGTCCAGGGGCGTGATACGTACCCCTGCATCCGTGGGCTTCCCGCCGGCGAAGTGAGCCCAGTCCCTGCCGTTCAGGAGGTCCTCCACAGCTCCCCCCGCGGGCGCGGAGGTGGCGGCACGGTCTCCCGGGACGCCAGCGACCAAGGCACACACCACCGCGAT
Source organism: Streptomyces sp. NPDC059900 (assembly GCF_050270335.1). Lineage (NCBI taxonomy): Bacteria > Bacillati > Actinomycetota > Actinomycetes > Kitasatosporales > Streptomycetaceae > Streptomyces > Streptomyces sp. NPDC059900. The sequence continues at coordinate 427 of NZ_JBNNJZ010000778.1, read as the reverse complement.
GACAGCGCTCTTTCGAAACCGCATGAACAGCAGCACTCCGTATCCCCAGCCCGTCTTGCGACGGCATCGCCGCCCCCGGCCACACCGTCGCCGAGCACCGTCCTGCCCAGCCGCGGCAAGAACAGTGCGCAACCGGTCGCGCCGCCCCGCTGTGACTGATCACCATTGTTCCAGGCGCGAGTGAGGCACCGTCGGCCGAGGACCGATCGGGAACGACGGCCTAGCAGGACTCCGTGAGGTCTTGCGAAGTCCTGCCAAGGGCCGGGGTGATCCGCTTCTCGCCGGAGGGCGGTGTGGGGCGTGTCAGGGTGTGGGACATGCGGGCATCCTGCCGGATCGCAACGGCCGCCCTGGCGCCGGTGCCGGGGCATCCGACGTGCCCAGTGCGGGCGGCGTCGGCGTGCCGTCCACCTGGCCAAACCACGGG
>NZ_JBNNJZ010000777.1:0-3182 GCF_050270335.1 Streptomyces sp. NPDC059900 | reverse complement strand
CACCGACACCGTCGGCAAGGGCCTGCCGACGGACTCCGTCACCAAGGGCGGCCTGCCGACCGACCAGCTGCCGGTCAAGAGCCTGCCGCTCGGCTGACCACCGCACACCCCGGAAGGGCCCGGAGCCACTGGCTCCGGGGCCGTCCGGCGTACCGGCCGGGGCCGCCTCCGCCTTGCGGTCAGGCCAGCCGCTCGACCGCCGCGGCCACGCGCTCGTCCGTCGCGGTCAGGGCGACGCGTACGAAGCGGTCGCCCGCGGGGCCGTAGAAGTCGCCGGGGGCCACGAGGATGCCGAGGTCCGCGAGGTGTCCGACGGTCTCCCAGCAGGACTCGTCGCGGGTCGCCCAGAGGTACAGGCTCGCCTCGCTGTGCTCGATGCGGAAGCCGTGCCGCAGGAGGGCGTCGCGCAGGGCGGTGCGCCGCGCCAGGTACCGCTCGCGCTGCTCGCGCACGTGGGCGTCGTCGCCGAGCGCCGCGACGACCGCCGCCTGCGTCGGCGCGGACGTCATCATGCCGCCGTGCTTGCGGATCTGGAGCAGGTCGCCGAGGACGGCCGCGTCACCGGCGAGGAACGCGGCGCGGTAGCCCGCGAGGTTCGACCGCTTGGAGAGCGAGTGGACGGCGACGATGCCGTCGTACGAACCGCCGCACACGTCCGGGTGCAGGACCGAGACCGGCTCCGCCTCCCAGCCCAGCTCCAGGTAGCACTCGTCGCTCACCAGGAGCACGCCGTGCTCGCGCGCCCAGGCGACCGTGCGGATCAGCTCGTCCTTGGACAGGACGCGGCCGGTCGGGTTCGAGGGCGAGTTGAGCCAGAGGAGCTTGAGGCCGGTGGGGTCGAGCTCGGTCGGGTCGTCGTACGCGACGTACTCGGCGCGGGCCAGACGCGCGCCCACCTCGTACGTCGGGTAGGCCAGCCGCGGGTAGGCGACGACGTCGCCCGGGCCGAGGCCCAGCTGGGTCGGGAGCCAGGCCACCAGTTCCTTGGAGCCCACGATCGGCAGGACGTTGTGGTGCGTGACGCCGCGGGCGCCAAGGCGCCGCTCGCACCAGCCGGTGATCGCGTCACGCAGCTCGGGGGTGCCCCAGACCGTGGGGTAGCCCGGCGAGTCCGCCGCCGCGACCAGCGCTTTCTGGATCAGCTCCGGCACCGGGTCGACCGGGGTGCCCACCGACAGGTCGACGATGCCGCCGGGGTGGGCGGCTGCCGTCGCCTTGTAGGGCTCGAGCTTGTCCCAGGGGAAGGTGGGAAGGCGGCCGGAAAGACCTGAGGCTGCGGACACGTGCTGACTCCCGTACTGCATGTACGTACTGCGTGTATGGACAAACGCCTCGGTCCCGTACGGCGAGATGTGCCGTACGGGACCGGGGCGGCGCTTCAAGCTGCCGTTACTGGTTCTGCGGCGGCAATGCGGCGATGAAGGCGTGGTCGCGCTCGATCAGGCCGAGCTTGCTGGCACCACCGGGCGAGCCGAGCTCGTCGAAGAACTCGACGTTCGCCTTGTAGTAGTCCTTCCACTCTTCCGGAGTGTCGTCTTCGTAGAAGATCGCCTCGACCGGGCAGACCGGTTCACAGGCTCCGCAGTCGACGCATTCGTCCGGGTGGATGTACAAGGACCGGGAGCCCTCGTAAATGCAGTCGACCGGGCACTCCTCGATGCACGCCTTGTCCTTGACGTCGACACAAGGCTGCGCGATGACGTATGTCACGCTGTCGTTCCTCCTCGATACGGGCGTTGGCGGGCCGTCTTCAGGCTCCGCTCGCCTGGCGCGCGGGAGCGCGGCGTCGTCGATGCCCGCCCCTAGTATCTCCGTTCCCGGGCATGATCCGAACAGGAGGGGCGTACAGAGCTGTGGAATTCACTGCGGGCGGACGGCTCGAGGTCCGCATTACCCCTGCTGACGTGGGCAAACGAGTGTCTGTACGACGCCTTGACGACGGGTCGAGAACGGATGGCAAGTTCACTGACACGGTGGGTGTTCTCACATCGTGGGACGACGGTGTGGTACTGATCACACGCCGCGACGGTGAGCGTGTCCGCATCGCGGAGAACACCCTGGTGGCGGGCAAGGTCGTCCCCGCCGCCCCGGCCCGCAGGCGCGGCCCGGCGGCGTCGTACGCGGAGCTGGCCAGGGTCGCCGCACGCGCCTGGCCGCCCGTGGAGAGCGAGCCGCTCGGCGAGTGGGAGCTGCGGGCCTCCGCCGGATTCACCCGGCGGGCCAATTCGGTGCTGCCCACGGGTGATCCGGGACGGCCCCTTGACGAGGCCCTGGCGTACGTACGCCGCTGGTACGGGGAGCGGGAGCTGCCGGCGTACGTCCAGACCGCGACCGGGGCCGCGGGCACCCAGGAACTGCTCTGCGCGGAGCTGGCGGAGCGGGGCTGGGAGCGCGAGGTGAGCTCGGAGATCCACGTCGGTGCTCTCGCGCCGCTCGGCGATCTGGACGTGCCCGCGGCGGCAGCGGAAAAGGTGCGTCTTGCACGCTCCTTCGACGAGGCGTGGCTGCGCCGGTACAACCGATCCGGGGTGCCGGGACCTCATGTGCTCCAGGTGCTGGCGGGCGGCCCCTCGGTGTGGTTCGCTTCCGTGCCCGGGCACTCTGCGGACGCGGGGCCCGCGGCGATCGGGCGGTGCGTCGTGGACGGGCGCTGGGCGGGATTCATGGCGGTCGAGGTGGATCCGGCGCACCGCAGGCAGGGCCTCGCGACCGCGGTGATGGCGGCGCTTGCCCGGCAGGCGCTCACCGAGGGCGCTTCGGCGGCCTGGCTTCAGGTCGAGGACGGCAACGAGGGTGCGCGGGCGCTGTACGGCGGTCTTGGCTTCGCCGCGCACCACACGTACCACCACTATCGATACCCGTCGGCTCGGTAGCTTCTACCGGTCGGCGCGGTAAGTAAGGCACGAGGCACGCATGCACGAGGAGTCAAGGACGGCCGCGTCCCGGCGGCGGTTCGCCGATGAGGCCAGGTCCGAGCGGCCCGACCTGTCCCTGCTGTGCCTCCTGGTGAGCGCGGAGGCGGATCCGGAACTCTGCGACGACGACATAGACGCGGCACAGATCGAGCTGGACCGGCTCGCCGGACAGCTGCCCTACCGCCCCGGCGGGGCACGGGAGTGGGCGGCGGCGCTCGCCGAACTCCTGGGCGCACGCTGCGGGTTCATGGGGACCCCCGCGGACTA
>NZ_JBNNJZ010000776.1:0-3183 GCF_050270335.1 Streptomyces sp. NPDC059900 | reverse complement strand
GCTCGATGACCTCGCTGAGGACGGCGGCGTCATACCCCTTGAGCCGCTTGTCGGTGTAGGCGAGCGAGCCCTGGAAGAGCTTGACGCGCTCGGCCTGCCGCTCGCCCATGCGGTCGAGCCCCAGCCGCCGCGACGCGACGGTCAGCGCGCGCATCGACACATCGACACCGGCTATCTCGGTGAACCGCGTGTCCTTGAGCAGCGCCTGGACCAACTGCCCCTGTCCGCAGCCCAGATCGAGCACACGCCCGGCACCGGCGCCGGTCAGCGCCGCAAGGATCGCCTCGCGCCGCAGCACGGCGAGCGGCACGGGCTTCTCCTCCGTGTCGGTCTCCTCGTCGACCGCGTTGTCGAGGTCGTCGACGTCCGTGTCGTCCGCGTCGGCGAGCCGCACCAGTTCGAGCCGCTGCATGGCCTGGCTGGTCAGCGACCAGCGCCGCGACAGATAGCGGCTGGTGATGACCTGCTGCTCAGGGTGGTCCGCGAGCCAGCCCTCACCTGCGCGCAGGAGCTTGTCGACCTCGTCCTGCGAGACCCAGTAGTGCTTGGCGTCGTCGAGCACGGGGAGCAGGACATAGAGGTGCCGCAGCGCCTCGCCCAGGGTCAGCTTCCCGTCCGGCACCTCCAGTACGAGGTGGACGTACCGCGAGTCGCCCCACTGCGGGAACTGCTCGTCGAGCGGAATCCGCGTCACCGTGACCGTCCAGCCCAGCGGCTCGAACAGCTTGTGCACCAGCTCGGCGCCCCCGCGCGCGGGCAGCGCGGGCACCTCGATCCGCAGCGGCAGGGTCTGCTGCGCCCGCTCGGGCCTGGCCTTGCACACACCGCGCATCGCGCTGGAGAACACCGCGCTCAGCGCCACGGCGAGCAGCGACGAAGCGGCGTAGGGCCGGTCGTTCACGTACTGGGCGAGGGCCGCGTCGGGCGCCCCTCCCCGGCCCTTGCCCTTGCCCCGCCGCACCAGCGCCACGGGGTCCACTTCCAGCAGCAGCGCGGCGGTGCAGCGCTCCTCGGTCGCCTCGGGGTACAGGACGTGCGCGGTGCCGTAGGACGTGGAGAATCCCTGGGCCTTGCCGGGATGCTTGTGCAGCAGGAACCCGAGGTCGGTCGCGGGGTTCTCGGGGGTACCGGAGGTACTGATCGTCAGGAACACGGGTTGCCTCGAAACGCAATCTGAACTGCGGAAACTTACGGTTGCGGCTCCAGCGCGCCTCTAGACCGTACAGCGAACACCCCTGGCACACTCAGGGGTTTTCGCCGCCCCTGATTCCCTTGATCCCCCGGGAAACGCGGCCCCGGACCGGCTCGCCCCGCCCGCGCTCAGCCCTCCGCCCAGCCGTGGCTCTTGCCGTGCTGCACCAGTTGCTCGCGAAGCTGCTTGATCTGCTCGCCGGTCATCCAGGGAGCGGTGCTGAGCAGCAGCTCGGTCAGCTCGAAGGAGTACTCCGCGACGCTGAGCACGTCGCAGGTGGGCTCCTCGCCGTCGTCGAACCCGGCGGCGGCCGCCTGGATCGACGGCGGCACCTGTGCCCTGCTCGCGTACGGCGCGGACGCCTGCGCCCCCTTGGGGAGGCGGACGGACGACGCCTTGGGCCCGCGCTCGCCCTCCTCGATCTCGAACTCGACCTGCGCCCCCGCGTGCACCAACGGCTCCGGGATCAGGAGATCGTTGGCGTGCAGGAACACGTCTTCCCCGCCGTGCTCCGGGGCGATGAAGCCGTATCCCCGCGCGCCGTCGAACCGGACAACTCTGCCAGCGACCATCTCGACCACAACCCCCACACCATTTCCGGGCCCCGTGCCCGGACAGACCAGGGCCGAAGCCTAACCGCCCGGCAACGGCGCGGCACTGAAACTGGATCCGGCGGCCGGGCAAGATGGCTGTATGGACCTTCGAATCTTCACCGAACCGCAGCAGGGCGCGACCTACGAGACGCTCCTTAGCGTCGCCAAGGCCACCGAGGACCTCGGCTACAGCGCCTTCTTCCGCTCCGACCACTATCTCGTGATGGGCTCCTCCGACGGCCTTCCCGGCCCCACGGACGCCTGGATCACGCTGGCGGGACTGGCCCGTGAGACCCGGCGGATCCGGCTCGGCACCCTGATGACCGCGGGGACCTTCCGGCTGCCGGGCGTCCTCGCGATCCAGGTCGCGCAGGTCGACCAGATGTCGGGCGGCCGCATCGAGCTCGGCCTCGGCTCGGGGTGGTACGAGGCGGAGCACTCCGCGTACGGAATCCCTTTCCCGAAGGAGAAGTTCGGGCGCCTGGAAGAGCAGCTCGCCATTGTCACGGGCCTGTGGGAGACCCCGGTGGGCGAGCGGTTCTCCTACGACGGCACCTACTACCAGCTCTCCGATTCCCCGGCCCTTCCCAAGCCCGCGCAGCCCAAGGTGCCCGTCCTCATCGGCGGTCACGGCGCCAAGAAGACGCCCGCCCTCGCGGCCCGCTACGCGAGCGAGTTCAACATTCCCTTTGCCTCTCTTTCCGATACCGAGCAGCAGTTCAAGCGCGTGCGCGCCGCCGCGGAGGAGCACGGGCGCAAGGCGGATGACCTCACCTACTCCAATGCTCTGGTGGCCTGCGTCGGCAAGACGGACGCGGAGGTGAAGCGCCGCGCCGACTCGATCGGGCGCGAGGTGGAGGACCTGAAGGCGAACGGTCTCGCCGGTTCCCCGGCGGAGGTCGTCGAGCGGATCGCCGCCTACCAGGCCGTGGGTTCGCAGCGCATGTACCTCCAGATCCTCGACCTGGACGACCTGGACCACCTGGAGCTGATCTCCTCGCAGGTCATGCCGCAGCTGAGCTGAGCGCGGCAGGACCGGCCCCCGGCCGGGTGAAATTCCGTCAACCCCGCATCCGGTACGGCTTCGCCCCAGTGACCCGTCGGCGCGGGTGGTCGTTGGCTCGGGCGGAGCCGGACCGCCCGGCACCCGCGCCGGCGGTCGCTGCTGGTGCGTCGCTTGCATCAGCTGCCCTCCGCCACGCGGAGGGCGAGGGCCGAGGAGGCCGTCATGTCCCAGGAAGCCGTACCCGAGCAGGAGGCCGCGCGCGAACAGTCCGCGCCGGAGCAGGGTCCACCCAAGGGCTTGCTGCAGCAGATGGATGAGCTGATGGCCGCGCTCAACGCGGATCTGACGCAGCTCGACGCGGATCTGCAGCAGTCCGGCCCGGCAGCCGGCAC
>NZ_JBNNJZ010000775.1:0-3209 GCF_050270335.1 Streptomyces sp. NPDC059900 | reverse complement strand
GCCCCGGACCGCGTGATGCGGTCCGGGGCGGTCGCCTTATGGGAGTGCTTCAGAGCACCAGCACAGCCTTGCCGTTGACCTGGCGCTCGCCGACGCTGCGCAGAGTGGGATCCGGGTCCGCCCAGTCGCCGACGAGGGTGACGTGCGGGTCCAGGGCGCCTTCGGCGACGAGCCGCAGCAGTACGGCGAGGTCGTTTCCGACGGGCCTGCGCGGCATCTCGTCGAACAGGTGCAGATAGCGGATCCGCACGCCGGGGCGGGCATGCCCCCAGTCGAAGGGCAGGGACAGGTCGGTGCGCGTGGTGTTGCCGTAGCAGACGACGACGCCGCGCGGCTCGACCAGCTGGAACGCGTCGCGGAACACCTCGCCGCCGACGCTGTCCACCAGAACGTGCACCGGCCGCGTCGCCCCGGGGCCCGCGTCGTACGTGGACACGTCGGCGGCGCCCAGTTCGCTCAGGCCCTTGGTCCGCTCCGCCGAACCCGCCCAGGCGGCCACCTCGGCGCCCGCGGCCCTGGCCAGCTGGACGGCGATCCGGCCGACGCCGCCGCTCGCGCCGGTCACCAGCACCCGGCGGCCCAGGAGCGATCCGGCGTGCCGCATGGCGTACAGGGCGGTGAGGCCGGCGACGGGCAGGGCCGCCGCGTCGGTCCACTCGACGCCGTCCGGGAGCGGGGCGAGCCGGGTGGTCGACAGGGCGACGCGCTCGCTCCAGCCGTCCCGCTCGGCCACACCCGCCACCCGGGTGCCGGTGGGCGGGCCGCTGCCGTCGGCCGCCGCCTGGACCACGGTGCCCGCCACGTCGAAGCCGAGCCGTGAGCCCGGCGGCAGCATGCCGAGCAGGGACAGATCGCCGCGGTTCACCGAAACCGCCCTGACCTCCACTACGGCCTGGTCGGGGCGGGGTTCGGGCTCGGGAACCGCTACCGGCCGCACTCCGGTGCCGCCGTCCGCGGGAGTGGTGAGTGCTTGCACGTGGTGTCGCCTCCGGGCTGTCGTCGGGGTGGGTTACCGGGGAGAGTGGGAAGAGGTCACCAGCGCACGCCGCCGTCGACCGGCAGCACCGCGCCGTTCACGTAGCTGCTCTGCGGGGAAGCCAGGAACACGGCGGCGCGGGCGACTTCGGCTCCCGTGCCCGCCCGGCCCGTGGCCAGGGTGCCCTGGAGCCGCGGCCAGATCGTCTCGTTGGCCATCAGGTCCCGGCCCTGGCCCTCGTCGATGAAGCCGGGGGAGAGGCAGTTCACCGTGATGCCCTGCGGGGCCAGTTCGAGCGCGCAGACCTCCGTGAGGCGCTCGACGGCCGCCTTGGAGGCGCAGTACGCGGCGGCTCCGGGCATGGCGCGCCGCCCCAGCAGCGAGGACATGGTGATGATGCGGCCCGCCTCGGCGTCCCGGAGATAGGGCACCGACTCCCTGACCGTGTGGAACACGCCCGTCAGGTTGGTGCCGATCACGGCGTCCCAGTGCTCGTCGGAGAGCGCCGACACCGGGCCCGGCCTGCTCACCCCGGCGTTGGCGACCACGATGTGCGGGCCGCCGTACCGTTCGTGGGTCGTACGCATCAGGTCGGCGATCGACTGGGGCACGGTGACGTCGGCCTTGACGTGCACGATGCGCTCGCCCCGGTCCGGGGAGTCCGGCGGTACGTCCCTGGCCGCGACGACCACGACGGCGCCCTCGTCGGCCAGCGCCCGCGCCACGGCCTTGCCCAGGCCGCGCGTTCCGCCGGTCACCACGGCGGTCCTGCCCTGCAACTGCATTGCTCCTCCTGTGTTCCGGCCGGAAGGAAGGGCCCGCGAAACCGACCCCGCGCAGTCCGGGATGACGATGCTGCTCCGCCGCGATGGCGAGGCGAGGGAGACCGACTGGAGACGCGCGGCGGCCTGCCCCGGTCGGCGCCGGCTCCCCAGCGCCGCTGGATTCAGGTGCCAGGAGCCCCGGCGAGACTCGGGCTCCGCCCGCACCGGACGCCGTGCTCCGAACGTCGTGGACCGGCCGCCGTGGCCCGGGCGCGCCCTTGCCGACCGCTGAAGGAGAAAGTCCGTGCCCGTTCCCGTGCAGCGTGACCCCGAACAGACCCGCCGGGCGTTGGCCGACTGGCTCACGGCCCGCTGGAACGACCGGGCCGGCGAGGTGAAGGTCGGCCCGGTCCGGGTGCCCGGCGCCGCCGGGTTCTCGGGAGAGATCCTGCTGTGCGACGCCGAGTGGACCGAGGAAGGGACGACCCGCCGCGAACCCCTGGCCGTCCGGGTGGCCCCCACCGGGCACCGCCTCTACTCCGACGACCGCTGGCCGGAGCAGGTCAGGCTCCTTGAGGCGCTCGCCGGCACGGACGTCCCCGTGGCCCCCCTGCTCGGCCACGAACCCGGCTCGTCCGTGCTCGGGGCGCCGTTCATGGTGATGCGCCGGATCGAGGGCGAGGTGCCCGCGGACTTCCCCTCGTACCACCGCGAGGGCTGGCTGGCCGGCCTGCCGCCGCACAGCCGTCGCGCCGCCTGGCTCGGCGGCATCGAGATGCTCGCCGCGGTCCACCGGGTCGATCCCGTCGCGCACGGCCTCGGCTTCCTCGACCGCCCGCAGTACGGCACCGGCCACCTCACGCAGCAGCTGGCCGAGTACACCCAACTCCTGCCGTACTACGGAGCGGACGACAACCGGACCGCCACTTCGGCCCTGGCCTGGCTGCACGACCACCGTCCCGACGAGCACGGCGCGCCGCGCCTGCTGTGGGGCGACGCCCGGCTCGGCAACATCATCTACGACGGGGAGACACCGGCCGCCGTACTGGACTGGGAGATGGCCGCCCTGGGCAGGCCCGAGTCGGACCTGGCCTGGTTCCTGCACCTGGACCGGCACCTGAGCGAGGGCATCGGCGAGGTCCGCCTCACCGGGCTCCCCGACCGGGCCGAGACCGTGCGCCACTACGAGCGGATCACCGGGCACGTCGTACAACACCTGGAGTACTACGAGGTCTTCGCCGCGTTCCGGTTCTGCGTGCTCACCGCGCGGGTGACCCGGCTCCTGGAGGAGAGCGGCATCATGCCGCCCGGCACCGACTTCCCGCTGCACCGCAACGCCACCCGGCTCCTGGAACGTGTCCTGGAGGAGCGGGGCGCGCGGCCCGCGGAAGAGACCGTGCCCGGCTGAGAAGCAGCCACAAGCACGCGGACGGGCGGGCGGGACACACCTGACGCGGTGTGTCCCGCCC
>NZ_JBNNJZ010000774.1:0-3211 GCF_050270335.1 Streptomyces sp. NPDC059900 | reverse complement strand
CTCGGGTGGACCGCCCCTCAGTGGGCCGCGTGCGGCGCTGCCGTCAGACCTTCAACGGGCGGATCGCCGTGGGCGCGTGGCCCGGCTCCGTGGCCAGCTCCTCGAACTCCTTGACCGCGCTGATGTCGGCCGTGGGGCTCATGGAGATGTTCGTGATGCGCTCCAGGATGGCCTCGACGACGACCGGGACCTGGTGCTCCTGGGCCAGCTTCTTGGCCTTCTCGAAGGCCTCGCCCAGTTCGTTCGGGTCGGTGACGCGGATCGCCTTGCAGCCCAGGCCCTCGGCGACCTTGACGTGGTCGACGCCGTAGACGCCCAGCTCCGGGCTGTTCTGGTTCTCGAACTCCAGGTTGACCTGGAAGTTGATGTCCAGGCCGATCTGTGCCTGGCGGATCAGGCCCAGGTAGGCGTTGTTGACCAGGACGTGGACGTACGGGATGCGGTGCTGCGCGCCGACCGCCAGTTCCTCGATCATGAACTGGAAGTCGTAGTCACCGGAGAGCGCGACGACCGGGGTGTCGCGGTCCGCGGTGGCGACGCCGAGCGCGGCCGGGATCGTCCAGCCCAGCGGGCCCGCCTGGCCGCAGTTGATCCAGTGCCGCGGCTTGTAGACGTGCAGCATCTGGGCGCCCGCGATCTGCGAGAGGCCGATGGTGGTGACGTAGCGCGTGTCCGGGCCGAAGGCCTTGTTCATCTCCTCGTAGACGCGCTGCGGCTTCATGGGGATGTTGTCGAAGTGCGTGCGGCGCTGGAGCGTCTCCTTGCGCTCCAGGTGGGAGGCGACCCACTCGGAGCGGTCGGGCAGCTTGCCCGCGGCCTTGAGCTCCTTGGCGACCTCGACGAAGAGTTCGAGGGCGACCTTGGCGTCGGAGGCGATCCCGTAGTCCGGCGCGAAGATCTTGCCGATCTGCGTCGGCTCGATGTCGACGTGCACGAACGTGCGGCCCTGCGTGTACACGTCCAGCTTGTAGCCGGTGTGACGGTTGGCCCAGCGGTTGCCGATGCCCAGGACGAAGTCCGACTCCAGGAACGTGGCGTTGCCGTAGCGGTGGCCGGTCTGCTGGCCGACCATGCCCGCGTTCAGGTCGTGGTCGTCGGGGATCGTGCCCCAGCCCATCAGGGTCGGCACGACCGGGGTGTTGGTGATCTCGGCGAACTCGACCAGGAGGTCGGAGGCGTCGGCGTTGATGATGCCGCCGCCGGCGACGATCAGCGGACGCTCGGACTCGACCAGGAAGGTGATGGCCTTCTCGATCTGGGCACGGGTCGCGGTCGGCTTGTAGACCGGTAGCGGCTCGTACGTGTCGATGTCGAACTCGATCTCGGTCTGCTGGACGTCGATCGGCAGGTCGATGAGGACCGGGCCGGGACGGCCCGAGCGCATCAGGTGGAACGCCTGCTGGAAGATGCCGGGGACCTGCGCGGCCTCCAGGACCGTGACGGCCATCTTGGTGACCGGCTTGGCGATCGTCGCGATGTCGACGGCCTGGAAGTCCTCCTTGTGGAGCAGGTGCGTCGGCGCCTGGCCCGTGATGCAGAGGATCGGGATGGAGTCACCGGTGGCGGAGTACAGACCGGTGATCATGTCGGTGCCCGCCGGGCCCGACGTGCCGATGCAGACGCCGATGTTGCCGGGGTTGGCGCGGGTGTAGCCCTCGGCCATGTGCGAGGCGCCCTCGACGTGCCTGGCGAGGGTGTGGTCGATGCCACCGCCCTCCTGGAGCGCCTTGTAGAACGGGTTGATCGCGGCGCCGGGGACACCGAACGCGTTGGTGACGCCCTCGCGCTTGAGGATCTCAACTGCCGCACGGACAGCGGTCATACGAGCCATGGGGTTCTCCTGCTTCGACAACAGCTTCGACAGCTTCAGCAGCTATTCGGCTGACGGATACGGCTGGCGGATCCGGCTCCCGTCGCGCCCCGCGGTGAGCTTCTGTTTCCGCATTGTGGAAATTTTGTTCTACTATATGGAAGCAATGTAGGCGGGCGCGGTGGAGACCGTCAAGAGAGGTCCGGGAACCGGGCCGAGCGGGGAGCGCGTCCCAGTCGTTGAATTCGGCATGGAATTCGGGCCACACCATCGGGGGGTCACACGTGGCCGGTTCACCGGGGTACGGCGAATGGGCCGCCGGACCGCTGCTCGGACAGGGGAGCCTGGGGCGGGTCCATCTCGCGCACGACGGGGCGGGGCGCGCCGCCGCCCTGCGGGTGGTGCACGCTTCCCTCGCCCGCGACCCGTCGTTCCGTGCGCGCTTCGCCCGCGAGGTCCTCGCGATCGGCGCGGTGCGGGGGCGCCGGGTCGCCTCGCTGGTCGACGCCGATCCGCACGGGGCGGCGCCCTGGCTCGCCGTGGAGTACGTCCGCGGTCCGACACTGGCCGCGCGGGTACGGGATGCCGGCGGGCCACTGGACACGACGGGACTGCGCGCCCTGGCGAGCGCACTCGCCGGGGCCCTCGACGACATCCACCGGGCGGGGCTCGCGCACGGGGGCCTGCGGCCGTCGAACGTGCTCCTGGCCCCCGACGGGCCCCGCACGGTCGACTTCGGCCTGGCATCGGGCGCGGAGCTGTCGGCGCCGGGCTATACGGCACCCGAGACCCTGGCACAAGGCGTGGCCAAGCCTCCCGCGGACATCTTCTCGCTGGGCGCGGTCCTCGCCTTCGCGGCGTCGGGGCGCGGCCCCTTCGACGCCGGGGGCCAGGACCCGGACCTGACGGACGTACCGGGTGAGCTCATCCCCCTGGTCACCGCATGCCTCGCCCGGCATCCCACGGCCAGGCCCGCGCCGCGCACCGTCGCCCGCATGGCGGGCCTTCCGCTGCCGGGCAGCCGCCGCCGGGCCCTGACTCTGGCGGGGACGCTGTTCTTGGCTCAACTAGCTGCCGCGGCAAGCCCACTTGGTGGACGATGGGCCGTACGAGCGGGCGAGCGGTGACGGTGACGGGTGAGGGTGATGACGGACAGCTGCGTCCCGGTGCGGTGCCCGGTTTGTCGGCGCGAACATGTGTACGCTCCGCCGTCCTATCCCTGCGCGTGCGGCGCCCCGGTGGTGCCGCCGGTGGCGCGCGGCGCGACGGTGACTCCGGTGACGGACCGGACGTGGGCGGAGGAGTGGGTGACCGTGCGGTGCAGGACGTGCGGGCGCCGGGACCAGTGGCCGCACCCCGAGCTCGAGTGCGGCTGCGGGGCGGTGCTGCGCATCCCGGTGC
>NZ_JBNNJZ010000773.1:0-3212 GCF_050270335.1 Streptomyces sp. NPDC059900 | reverse complement strand
GAGGCGGGTTGTAGTCGTTCGCGCCGATCGGCGTGGCGGACAGTGTGCCCTTGCGCCGGGCGGCGGAGGTGCCGACGCCGTAGTTCACCTCGGCCAGCTCGGCCTTGGTCGCGGCGTGCTTCAGCCCCGAGAACCAGCTGCCGCTGCGGCTGAAGCCCAGCCGGTAGTCGACCTTCTTGGCCGCGGTGCCCGAGGCTTTCCAGATGCCGTTGTACTGGGCGTTGAGGGTGGGCGATGCGGGGCCCAGGCCCAGGGTGCGGATGACGGTGCCCTCGCCGAGGCTCCAGCTGCCGGCGATGCCGCGGGCCGTGTCGTCGTAGCTGATGTGCGACGCCGCAAGGCGCGCTCCGGCATCGGGGGTGGTGACGGCCACCGGCTTGGCCTTGCGGGAGTCCAGCGTGACCGTCGCCTTCGCGGCGACCTTCAGCGTCGGCTGGACGAAGACCGCGAAGCTTTTGGTCGGGCCGTAGACGGAGCTCTCCAGCGCATAGGTGCCCTTGGCCACCCGCACCGTGACGGGCCCCTCCTGGTAGGGGATCTCGATCTTCCGCTGGGTGCGGTCGGTGAGCGTGGTGACGTAGTGGGTGGAATTGCTGCCGTTGACGTCGAGATGCTTCAGCGTGAGGTCGTAGGACTCGACCTCACGGTCCACGACGAGGCCGGTGCGCACTTCTTGGCCGTCGCCGGCGGCCAGCAGCGTCCCGCCGTAGATGCCGTCGGCGGTGCCGGTCCTGGTGTCGGCGGTGACGGTGGTCTTCGCGGTGCCGCCGGCCGGGACGGTGAGTTTGGCGTCCTTGACGGTGAACATGTCTGCCGGGCCCGGGCGGCCCTTGGGGTCCACGGCGCGGGCGGAGAGTGCGAGGGTGACCGGCTTGGTGCCGAGGTTGCGGTACGTGACGGTCTTGGTGACCGGCTTGTCGTCGGTGTGCGGCCAGGCCTGCGTGCCGAAGGTGAGCGTGCCGGGCTCGGGGACGACGGACGCGGTGACGGCGCGGGTCAGGTCGACGCGGCCCGCCCCCTGCTGATGGGCGTTGAGCGTGGGGTTGGGCTTGGCGGAGCCGGTCAGTGCGGCCTTGAGCTGCGGACCGCTCCACGTCGGATGCTGCTGCAGGAGCAGGGCGGCGGAACCGGCCACATGCGGCGTCGCCATCGAGGTGCCCGACATGGCGACGTAGGGCTCGCGGTCGGAGTCGTCGGGAATCTGCGTGGAGCGCGCGGCCGTGATGTCGTCACCGGGCGCGGTCAGGTCGGGCTTGGCGATCCCGTCGGCCTGCGGGCCCCGGCTGGAGGTCTCCGCGATGTTGTCCTGCTTGTCGACGGAGCCGACGGTCAGGGCGGTGGGAGCGCTGCCGGGTGAGTTCAACGTGCCGGGCTCGGGGCCGTCGTTGCCCGCCGCGATGACGAAGAGGGCCTTGCCGGATAGCCGTGCGACGGCTTCCTCCAGCGGATCGGTCCCCGGCGAGTCCAGGCTGCCCAGACTCAGGTTGACGATCTTCGCGTTGCTGTCGACCGCCCACTGCATGCCGGCGGCGATGGAGGACTCGGTGCCCGTGCCCTCCACTTCGGAGATGACCTTGCCGTCCAGGAGCTGCACACCGGGCGCCACACCCTTGTACTTGCCGCCCGACTTGGCCCCGGAACCCGCCAGGGTCGAGGCGACATGCGTGCCATGGCCCATGCGGTCCTTGGCGTCGGGTGCGGACTCCGTGAAGTTCTTTTCGGTGATTTCGACGCCCTTGAGGTCCGGGTGCGTCTGGTCGACTCCGGTGTCCAGGACGGCGACCTTGACGCCCTTGCCGGTGTAGCCGGCCTGCCACATGGCGGGGGCGCCGATCTGCGGCACGCTCTTGTCCAGAGCGGGGCGGACCCTGGCATCCAGCCAGACGTGCGCGATGGCCGGGGCCGCGCTCGTACGCGCGTTGGTACGGCCGCCGGTCCCGCCGGTCAGCTGCGACCAGAGGTCCCCTGCGCCGGACTTGGGCGCATCGAAGGCCTCGCCGCCGATGGCGGGCAGCGCGTGGCGGTCGCGGGCCAGGCCGCGGAAGGTGTCCTCCGGGCGGCTGTTGGCGCGTCCCGGCCGGTACTTGACGATCAGCGGGAGCGAAGTGCGGCGGGCGTCGTCGTACTTGTCCCTGACGAGACGTGTGACGTCGAAGAGCCGCCGGTCCAGCCTGCCCGCGCTGATCAGCGGCTGGGCGTCCTGCGGTACGACGTACGTCTGCCCGGCCTCGCGCCGCACCGCGATCGCGACCTGCTCGCGGCCCTGCCCGCGCATCAGCCGGACGACCTGCTTGCCCCCTGACCGGACGACCACCCGGTCGCCGGTCACCAGTGTGACGGTCTGCGTCTTCCCGCCCTGCGCTCTTCGACCGGTCTCGCTCTTCCCGGCGCTCTGTGTGCCCGCGCTGTGCTCAGGGCCTGGCTCTGGCCCGGCGTCGGCTGAGGCCACCCCCGTGACCAGTGCGCCGGACATCACGGCGGCCATCGCCGCCGCCCCCACCCTCGATATGACTGCCACCCGATTTGCCTGTCTCTTGAGCGTGCTTGATGTGGTCGCCCGTAACACGTGATCTTTGAGGTGTCCGGTTCTGGTGATCCGGAAGATGTTCGTGAGATATTTGTTGCCCTGGCGGCCAACGTCACGCCAGATAAGGTCAATTCGGGCTAAATCCAGGAATACGGCATGGCGTCGCATCGCTCCCGGCATGCCGTCCTGCTGCCGGAGATCAAACCGACCGGTACGTCATGTGCGGCGAGTTCGCCTGCGCCCCCTGCCGGCAAGTGCAGCCACTGGGACGTGCGGAATGCCCGGGAGGCGGGCGGTATGCCGGCACCCGCAACCGCTGGCAGCGCCTACCCCCCCCCACGCGCGTGCCGCGCCACGGCACCGGTGCGGCGCCGGTCGGGCTCCCGCAGCGATCCGGGGGTCCGGGGGCGGGCGCCGTCCGCACCCGCAGCGGCGCCCGGGCCCTCAGGAGTGCTGCGGGCCGTCGGTGCTGTGGCCGTAGCGGGCGAGCATCGTCGTGACCGCCTCGTCGACGGCGCGGCCGACGTCGGCGGGTGCGGGGCTCCAGTCGGCGAGCAGCATCCGCGGCCACAGGACGTAGTTGGCGATCATGCCGAGGAACTGGTTGGTGGCGCTCTCCGCGTCAGGTACCACCGCGGTGCCCGCGGCGTGCCGGTCCTCCAGGTAGCGCTGGACGGAGATGAAG
>NZ_JBNNJZ010000772.1:0-3214 GCF_050270335.1 Streptomyces sp. NPDC059900 | reverse complement strand
CTCTCGCTTTGGGCTCCTCGGTTTTCGCGGGGGGGGGGGGGTGTTTGTTGGTGGCGCGCGCCCGGGTGGTGCGGCGGGCCCGCGGCACACCCTGCGGACGCACGCACAGCAGTAGAACGGGGCCCGGCTCAGGCCGGCTTGGCCTTGATCCTGGCGGCCAGTGCGGGGAACTGGGCCAGCGCGTTGGACCGTTCGACGGCCGGCCGCTCGGCAGGCGAGAAGGTCTCGTCCAACTGCGGTGCGGGGTCACCGGCCGCGGGGAACAGGGCACTGGTGAACGGCCAGTCGGTGGCGAAGAGAACGTGCTCGGTCCCGGCCAGTTCGCGCACCGATTTCATCGCCCGGGGCGCCGGGGACAAGGCGGTGTCGTAGAAGAGCTCGCGGGAGTGCGGGCTGCTGTCGTCAAGGATCGCGGCAGTGGTGATCCACGGACGTGTGTCTGCCGGGGTCCGCCCGCGGGTCGGCCGCCCGGCGCCGGCCTACGCAGAGGTGCCGCCCGCCGATCCGCCGACCGAGCGCAGCACGCGGGACAGGCCCAGAGCAGCGGTCCGCACGGCGGGTGCCAGCTGGGCGGGGTGGAACCGGCCGCGCGGCACGGCCACGGACAGGGCGGCCACCGCCGTCGGCCCGTCGAAGACGGGCGAGGCGATGCAGCTGACGCCCAGGGCGGCCTCCTGCTCCTCGTAGGCCAGACCGGAGACCTGGATCTGCTCCAGGGCGGTGCGCAGCCGTGCCGGATCGGTGACCGAGTGCGGGGTCAGACGGGGCAGGGGCCCGGCCAGTACCTCCTGCGCCAGCTCGGAGCCGGAGAAGGCCAGCAGCGCCTTGCCGACACCCGTGCAGGTCAGGGGGAGCCGCCCCCCGATGCGGGAGGGCAGTGCCAGGGTCTGGTGGCCGTGGATCCGCTCGAGGTAGACCACCTCGTGCCCCTCCCGGATACCCAGGTGCACGGTCTCGTGCGTGGCCTCGAAGAGGTCCTGGAGGAACGGCAGCGCCGCCTCCCGCAGGTCGAGCCGCCGCGGCACCAGTGAGCCCAGCTCGAAGA
This sequence comes from Streptomyces sp. NPDC059900, assembly GCF_050270335.1. Classification (NCBI taxonomy): domain Bacteria; kingdom Bacillati; phylum Actinomycetota; class Actinomycetes; order Kitasatosporales; family Streptomycetaceae; genus Streptomyces; species Streptomyces sp. NPDC059900. The sequence continues at coordinate 2,169 of NZ_JBNNJZ010000772.1, read as the reverse complement.
GCTTGCCGCCGAGCCGGTAGGTCTCGCCGTCGCGCTCGAGCAGGCCGAGGCGCACCAGGTCGGCGCAGAGGCGGAACGCGGTCGTCTTGGCCAGACCCGTGCGAGCGGCGATTTCCGTCAGACGGAACGCACCGCCGTCCGGGCGATAGCAGTCGAGGATGGCAGCCGCCTTGTCGAGCATGTTCCCCTGCACGCTGTTCCGTGTCATGGAACGTATTTTGCCGCCGCTCGCACCGTCCGCCTATACCTGTCGTGCATCGGCGGACGCCCACCGCCGCCTCTTTGACATCCCCGCCGCTCTCCGCCCGGAGGTCACCCGCATGTCCGCTTCGCACCGCTGCACCCGTTCCCGCAGGGGCCGGCCGTGAACGCCCACGAGCCCGCCGACGCCGTGACCAAGGCGGCGGCCGTCCTGGAGGAGGCCACCCGCACCGGCGTCCCCTGCGCGCCGGTACGCTCGCTCCTGCCCGAAGCGGACATCGAAGCCGCGTACGCCGTGCAGCGCCTGCACGTGCAGCGCGGGCTCACCGCCGGGCGGCGGCTGGCGGGACGCAAGATCGGCCTGACGTCACCCGCCGTACAGCGGCAGCTCGGCGTGGACCAACCGGACTTCGGCGCACTGTTCGCCGACATGGCCGTGCCCGAAGGAGAGCCGATCGCCCCCGGCCGACTCCTCCAGCCGAAGATCGAGGCCGAGGTCGCCCTGGTGCTGGGCACGGACTTGCCGCATCGCGACCCGACCGCCGCCGACCTGCTGCGCGCCACGGCCTTCGCGCTGCCCGCACTGGAGATCGTCGACAGCCGCATCGCCGACTGGGACATCACCATCGTCGACACCGTCGCCGACAACGCCTCCTGCGGCCTGTACGTCCTCGGCGCCACCCCCGTCCCCCTGGACCGCGTCGACCTGCGGGCCGTGACGATGACCCTCACCAAGAACGGCGAGACCATCTCCCGGGGCACCGGCGCCGACTGCCTGGGCAGCCCCCTCACCGCCGCCCTCTGGCTCGCCTCCACCCTCGCCGGGCTCGGCGACCCGCTGCGGGCCGGCGACATCGTCCTGACCGGTGCGCTGGGCCCGATGGCACCCGCCGCCGAAGGCGATGAGTTCACGGCCCGCATCGAAGGGCTCGGCACGGTGGCCGCCACGTTCGCCTCCACCCCAACACAAGGAGCCGGCGCATGACCACGAAGGCCGCCGTCATCGGATCCGGCAACATCGGCACCGACCTGATGATCAAAATTCTGCGGCTCTCCGAGTCCCTGGAGATAGCCGCCATGGCGGGCATCGACCCCGCCTCCGACGGACTGGCCCGGGCCCGCCGGCTGAAGGTCGCCACCACCCACGACGGCGTGGACGGCCTGGTGGAGCTGGACGAGTTCGCCGACATCGAGGTCGTCTTCGACGCCACCTCCGCCGGGGCCCACCGCCGCCACGACCAGATCCTGCGCGCCCAGGGCCGCACCGTCATCGACCTCACCCCGGCCGCCCTGGGCCCCTACGTCGTCCCGCCGGTCAACGGGGACGACCACCTCGACGCTTCCAACGTCAACATGGTCACCTGCGGCGGCCAGGCCACCATCCCCATCGTCGCCGCCATCGCCGCGGTCACTCCCGTGCACTACGGCGAGATCGTCGCCTCCCTCTCCTCGCGCTCCGCGGGCCCCGGCACCCGGGCCAACATCGACGAATTCACCGAGACCACCTCAGCGGCCATCGAGCAGGTCGGCGGAGCCTCCCGCGGCAAGGCCATCATCATCCTCAACCCCGCCGAACCCCCGCTGATCATGCGCGACACCGTGCACTGCCTGATCGGCGACTGCGACGACGCCGCAGTGACCGCATCGGTCCAGGACATGGCCGCCCGCGTGCAGGCCTACGTTCCCGGCTACCGCCTCAAGCAGCAGGTCCAGTTCGACCGCGTCGCCGCCGACGACCCGCTCCGCTCGCTGCTGCCCGGCGCTTTGCGCACCGGCGACGCCGCGAAGGTGTCGGTGTTCCTGGAAGTGGAGGGCGCCGCCCACTACCTGCCCGCCTACGCAGGCAACCTCGACATCATGACCTCGGCCGCCCTGCGCACGGCCGAGCGCATGGCCGCCCACCGCGCCCCGGAGGTGGCAGCGCGATGACATCCCTGTACATCCAGGACGTGACCCTGCGGGACGGCA
>NZ_JBNNJZ010000771.1:0-3236 GCF_050270335.1 Streptomyces sp. NPDC059900 | reverse complement strand
CAACACCATCGATGCCCTCGCGGAGCTGGCGGTAGCGGCGGATCAGGGGCGGCGGTGACCATCCTGGTGCCCCTGCTCACCCTGCTCCTGGGCGCGGGGCTCGGATTCCTGTCCAGTCTCCTGCTGGAGCGCCACCGTCAGGCAAACACGGTCGCGGCCAAGGTCATCGACGTGTACTTGGACCTCCGGAAACAGCTCTGCGAGAAGGTGAGCGAGCTCGCGGGCCTTCGACTGGACACCCTGCCCTCCGCAGAGGAACTGAACGCGAAGCGCGAAGCGATCTCCAGCCTGTACTACCGCTTCTACGATTTCACCCCCAAGCGGGTGCTGCAGGAGCTGAACTGCCTCTACGCCTGCCTCGGCGACCGCGAGAACCGGCTCTACGTGATCCGGAACGACGAACTGCGGCTCGCCGGGAAGGCGGAGACGGCTGCGTTGATCGAGGACACGTCGTTGCTGGACAATTTCAGGTTCTACGCGTTGGTCCCGCTCATGAGCGGCGATCGTGACACCCGCCGAGCGGCGTCGATCAACTACCAGGCGCGGCGGGTTCTGCACGTGATCAACCAGGACCTGACCGTTCGTTCCCTGCTCGATTGGTCACGCAGCCCGCGCAAGTAGCACCCCGTTTCGCTAAGGCCGCCTCGTTTACGACCAGTTGCTGCTTCAGGTCACGCGGGCGACGATCTGTCCGCCAGGATGCGATTCAAGGACCGTTGACCTGTCCGGCTCATGGCCGGGTTGCTTTTGACGTAGTACCAGACCAACCCCATTGCCTGGACGAAAGCCCACGCCTTGCCTCGTTCCCACTCCAGGTCGTCGCTGCCCAGGTGATCACGGAGCAGCTGGCGCGGTCCGGCTTCGAGCAGATGCCACGCACTCACAAGATCCAGTGAAGGGTCAGCCGGCCCGAAGCCGCCGACGTCGAGAACTCCCGTGAGCCGACCGGCGCGGACGAGCACGTTGCCGGGAATCAGATCGCTGTGGGCCATGGTGTCCCCGGCGGTGCCGCGCGGCAGTTCACGCAGAGTTGCCCAGATGCGGCGCAGCCGGGGGACGTCCAGGAGCTGCTCGCTGTGCCGGAAGCAGGTCTCCATCCATGCGTCATGGGACTGCAGGTCGCCTCCCCGGCCGGTGCCGGCGAATGTGCGGCCGTGCGTGTCGATCGCGCGCAGGTCGCCGAGGAGATCGGCCAGGTCGCGGGCAAACGCGTATGATCCGCCCGGGTCATCGTGGGCGGCTACGACGCCGGGCAGCCAGGTCTGCACCGACCAGCAGAGCGGGTAGCCTGCCCCGGGTTCGCCCAGTGCGACCGGCTCGGGCGTGGCGAAACGCGTGCGACCCGCCAGCTCGCGTGCCGCTGCGGCTTCGGATTCCAGCCAGCGCCGCGTCGACTCGGTGTCTGCGGCCTGGAGGGGAAATCGGGCTGTGAAACGGTCGCCGATACGGAAGATGGCGTTGACCGTGCCCTGCGAGTCGATACTCCGGACGGGCAGGCTCCGCCACGCGGGAAACTGCTGTTCTACCAGCATGCGCACCCTCTCAGGTGACACCGTCAGCTGGTCGGCGTGCATCTTCATGGTGGAAGCATCCGCGTGAGGATCTTCAGCTGCAACCCATTTCCGTCGTGCGACGTGGCCTGCCGGAAGTCCGGCCCATGGTGCGATGCCCCTGACTGCCGGCGCGGGGCACTCACTGACCCAGCTTGTGGCGGGCGTAATCCTGATGGGCCGCACCGACCTCGATGCGGTTTTCGTCGAGGCCGTTGACGATGCGCAGGCAGTCGCGGGCGAAGACGAACTCCACGGCCACGGTTCCAGCCGCCAGGTCACGGTCTGTCGGCCGCCATTCGAGGAGCGCGACCTCGTACAAGTCCTGGCCGACGAATGGTTCGAGGTGTTCATCGCTGTGAGACCACTGGGGCGTGTGCTCGACCGATTCCCACCCTGTGATGGTCGCCGCGGTGTCGATCGTGTCCCAGCCGATCGAGAGTTCGTCGAACTTCCAGTGGCAGACCTCCACCTGGATGCCGTCGAAGTCCAGCACCACCGGGCAGTCGGCGAACCAGTCCCCGTCTTCGGCGAACTGCACCAGCGCGAATCCCGTCAGCCGTCGACCGGCGAGCGCCGCCAGGCGCGATCCGTGCGCCTGCCGAATCACGTCGGCCCCGGTCAGGAAGGACGGCTCGAAACCAGAGATCCCCATGTTCACAGCACCTGAGTCTCCCGGACTTGGATACAACCGGCCACCGCATATCGACCAGGAGGATCGTCGGCGTCGGCGTCACTTGGCAGGCCGGGCCTCGTCCAAGCCGTGCTCACCCTGCATCACGTCACCTCATCCGCGGGTCGATACTGCCTGACGGGCGGGTACGGTAGCCGTCAAGTTGCTGCATGGCGCGGCAGTTTGGCGGCGCGGAGGAACTGCCTTGATCTTGTCTCGGCGCCGATGACAGAGTGCTCTTGCAGATCACATCCCGCACGTCTTCGCAGACAGGAACGTTTGTCATGAGCACACTCGGATTCGCCGGAAAGGCATCCGCCGCCCTCGCCCTGGCCTGCGCGGCCACGATGCTGATGCCGGCCACTCCGGCCGCCGCCTCGGACTGGGACCGGAACTGCTACAGCATCTCGGCCCCCTACAAGGGCATCAGCGAGATCATCGGCAAGGCCGGCAAGACCCGCAGCGGCTGCACTGACGCCACGATCTCCCTGCAGCGTCACCGTTGGTACGGCTGGGAAGAGATGGACTGGACCCCGCTCGAGAGCGGCACCAAGTTGGCGTATTGGAACTGCACGGGTTCGGGCACCTACACCTACAAGACGGTCGTGGGCGTCGACTCCAACCTCGCTACCTACGAGAGCGCCGAACGCCGCTTGACCTGCTGAGGCAGAGGCTCGGCGGAAGCAGCGAGAAGGTCGGCAAGGGTACGGGGTGGTGTAGCCGGGAACTCGGCGGGCCGCAGACTCTGAGATCTTCAACTGCGACGCCTGCCGCAATGTGAATCGCGCGCCGGTGCGGCATCACCGGCACCCTCATGAAAGCCACCCGCGCGAACCCGCCGTCCGGTCGGATCCCGGTGCAGGGCATTGCCTGCACCGCGTGTCCCACACCCCGCCGCGCTGATCCCGCCCGGGACGTCCCCTGTAACCGTCCGGGACGACGGGTGAACGGGTATCGGGCGCTCGGCATACCGCTAACGTGCGGCGGCCCAGCTCAGCCCATGCGCCCATGCC
>NZ_JBNNJZ010000770.1:0-3237 GCF_050270335.1 Streptomyces sp. NPDC059900 | reverse complement strand
GGGGGGGGGGGGGGGGGGGGGGGGGGGGGGGGGGGGGGGGGGGCGCGGCCCCCGGCGGGGGGCGGGGCCCCCGGGGGGGGGGGGGGGGGGGGGGCCGCCCCCCCGAGGTCCTGCGGAGGGGACACCCGGCGGTGCGGAGAGCCTGCGGGGGGACGCGTTCCCCGGCCCGGAAGGCCACGCCCCGGGCGCCGATCGCTGAGGTCAGAGCAGCGCTACCCCCGGCCGCGGGCCTACCGCCCCGCCGCGCGCACCAGCGCCGACATGACCCGGAGATCCTCACCCATCTCCGGGTGCCACTGGACCCCGAGGACCCAACCCCCCGAAGGGAGTTCAAGGGCCTCCGGGGTGCCGTCCTCCGCGTGGGCCGATACGACCAGGCCGCGGCCGATGCGGTCCACCGCCTGGTGGTGATAGGCGGGGACGTCCGAAGCAGCGGGGGCGATGGACTCGTACAGGGTGCCCGGCACCGGCTTCACCTCGTGCGTGCCGAACACGCCCACCGTTTCGGCATGCCCCTCCATGTGCTGCACCAGCGTCCCGCCGAGCGCCACGTTCAGGAGCTGCATGCCCCGGCAGATGCCGAGCAGCGGCGTCCGGGACGCCAGGGCCGCCTCGATGAGCGCCAGTTCCCAGGCGTCCCGCTCCCGCGCCGGGGGGCCTGTACGCTCCTCACGCTCCGAGCCGTAACGGACCGGCTCGACATCGGGCCCGCCCGCGATGACCACGCCGTCCAGCCTGGCGACGACCTCGTCCGCGTACGAAGGATCATCCGGCGGAAGCATCGCGGCCAGACCGCCCGCCGCCTGCACGAGCCGCGGGTAGCCGGCGGGCAGGAGCGCGGCGGGCAGCTCCCACACGCCCCAGCTCACCTTCGACTCCAGGTACGTGCTGACACCGATCAGCGGTCGGCCGTTGGTCTCGCTCACCCTCGTCTCCCTCGTGTTCAGCCGCGACATGCTCAGTCGCGTTCCAGTTCCGCCTCCGCGGCGGCCAGCGCCGCGAACTCCTCCTCGGGCGCCCGCGCCACCAGATGCTTGCGGCTGTAGATGCCGAAGTACGCGATCGCCACCACGTATACCGCGAGTGCGATGAGCGCCGCCGTCACGTCCACCAGGAACGTGGCGACCAGCGCCGCACAGGCCAGGACAAGTGCCACGGACGAGGTCAGGATGCCGCCCGGCGTGCGGTAGGGACGTTCCAGGCCCGGCTCCCTGCGGCGCAGCACGATGTGCGAGAGCGACATCAGCGCGTACGAGATGGTCGCGCCGAACACCGCCACGTTCAGCATCCGCGCGCCGTCCCCGGTCGCCGCCGCCAGGCCGAAGCCGATCGCCCCGGGGACCAAAAGGCCCAGGTAGGGGGCCTTGCGGCTGCTCGTGAGGGACAGGAAGCGCGGCAGGTAGCCGGCCCGGGACAGGGCGAACAGCTGGCGCGAGCCCGCGTAGATCAGGGAGAAGAACGATGCCACCAGGCCGGCAAGCCCCGCGTAGTTGACGATGCGGCTCAGCGCCGTCGCCTCACCGCCCGGCTGCAACGCCTCCACCAGCGGGTTGCCCGCGTCCTGGATCGCGTTCGCGCCGCGCGCCCCGGCCGAGGCGAAGAACGTGAGCAGCGCGAGTACGACGAGGATGGCCATGGACCAGCGGATCGCGCGCGGCAGGGTGCGCGCCGGGTCCTTCGTCTCCTCCGCCGCCAGCGGCACACCCTCGACCCCGAGGAAGAACCACATGCCGAACGGGAACGCCGCCCAGATGCCCAACAGGCCCATCGGAAGCCAGGAGTTGGCGCCGAAGGCGTCCGCCTCCACGGGGATGTCGTTCAGCTTCGACGCGTCGAAGTCCATGAACGCGCCGACCGCGAAGACGAGCAGCGCCGCCACCGCGATGCCCGTGACGACGAAGCTGAAGCGCAGCGCCTCGCCCACGCCCCACAGATGGATGCCGATGAAGATCACGAAGCACGCGAGATACACCGGCCAGCCGGAGGTGAGGCCGAAGAGGCCGAGCGACTCGACGTAGTCACCGATGAAGATGGAGATCGCGGCGGGCGCCAGGATGTACTCGATGAGGATCGCCGTGCCGGTGAGGAAGCCGCCCCACGGGCCGAGCGCCCGGCGCGCGAAGCCGTAGCCGCCGCCCGCGGTGGGCAGCACCGACGACAGTTCCGCCAGCGAGAAGACCATGCACGCGTACATCACGCCCATCAGCGCCATGGCGATGCCGAGACCGCCGAACCCGCCCTCCGCGAGGCCGAAGTTCCAGCCCGAGTAGTCGCCGGAGACGACGTAGGCGACGCCGAGCCCGGTGAGCAGCAGCCAGCCCGCGCTGCCCCGGCGCAGCGTCCTGCGTTCCAGATAGTCGTCCGCCGGTTCGGCGGCGCTCGTCTTGGGGGACTCCACGGTCATGGCACGGCTCCTATGCGGCGGGTGACGCGGTGGCGGGGCGGGGCGATCGGGTGACTCAATGGAACGGATCCATACCTTTGTCGTGCCGGGTGCGAGAAAGCAAGACCCCTGCGTAACGCCGCCGTAAATCCCTTGCGCACCCGCCCCTTATGTCAGGAACCCCCGCAGCAGGGCCGCCGTGCCCGCGCAGTGCTCGCGCATCATCTCCCGCGCCCCGTCCGCGTCCCCGTCGAGCACCGCCTCGACCAGGGCGGTGTGCTGGCGCTGCGAATGCTCCAGGTTCCGCACCAGGAGCGGGATGCAGTCCAGGAGGTCGTTGACGCTCGCGCGCACCGCCGCGTACTGCGCGGTGAGCGAGGGCGAACCGCACAGCTCGGCCAGGGTCAGGTGCAGCAGGGTGTCCAGGCGGCGGTACTCGGAGAGGGGCGCCTCGTGGGTGCGGGCGAGCGCCGTGCGAAGCCGCTCGCGCTGCTCCCCGGTCAGGCCGTGCGCCGCGCAGAGCCCGGCCGCGCCCACCTCGAGGACCTCGCGGAACCGCAGCGCGTCCTCCACGTCGACGTCCGCCACGCGCCGCCGCAGCTCGTCCTCGCCGGCCGCCTCGGGGCGCGGGCGCACGAACGTGCCGCCGTACCTGCCCCGCCGGGACTCGACCAGGCCCTGGTCCTGGAGCACCTTCAGGACCTCGCGCAGCGTGACCCGGCTGATGCCGAGGCGGTCGGCCAACTCGCGTTCCGAGGGCAGGCGTTCGCCGCCGGGCACCAGGCCAAGACGTACGACTTGGAGGATCTGCTCCAGGGCCTCCTCGAAGCCGTTGCCCGCCCGTACGGGACGCA
>NZ_JBNNJZ010000769.1:0-3238 GCF_050270335.1 Streptomyces sp. NPDC059900 | reverse complement strand
TGGCGAAGGTCACCGTCACGGGGGTCTCGCTGCCCATCGCGCTCGGACTGCTCGTGATGATGTACCCGGTGCTGGCGAAGGTCCGCTACGACCGCCTCGACACCGTCACCCGCGACGGACGGCTCCTCATCCCGTCACTGGCGTTGAACTGGGTGCTCGGCCCGGCGCTGATGTTTGCCCTCGCCTGGGTCTTCCTGCCGGACCTGCCCGAGTACCGCACCGGCCTGATCATCGTCGGGCTCGCGCGCTGCATCGCCATGGTCGTCATCTGGAACGACCTCGCCTGCGGCGACCGGGAAGCCGCCGCCGTCCTGGTCGCCCTCAACTCCGTCTTCCAGGTGCTGGCGTTCAGTCTGCTCGGCTGGTTCTACCTGTCGGTGCTGCCCGGCTGGCTCGGCCTGGAGCAGACCGTTCTGGACGTGTCGGTGTGGGAGATCGCCCGCAGCGTCCTGATCTTCCTCGGTATACCGCTGCTCGCCGGGTTCCTGACCCGCCGCCTGGGCGAGAAGGCCAAGGGCCGCACCTGGTACGAGACGAAACTGGTCCCGCGTATCGGGCCGTTCGCCCTGTACGGACTGCTGTTCACCATCGTCGTGCTCTTCGCTCTCCAGGGGGAGGCCGTCACCTCCCAGCCCTTCGGCGTCGCCCGGATCGCGCTGCCGCTGCTGGTGTACTTCGCGCTGATGTGGGCCGGGTCCATGGCCCTGGGCAAGGCTGTTGGGCTCGACTACCCGAAGGCGACGACACTGGCCTTCACTGCCGCGGGCAACAACTTCGAGCTGGCCATCGCGGTGGCCATCGCCACCTTCGGCGCCACCAGCGGCCAGGCCCTCGCGGGAGTCGTCGGACCGCTCATCGAGGTACCCGTCCTCATCGGCCTCGTCTACGCAGCCCTCGCGGCCCGCCGCTACTTCCCCGACTCCGCCATGTCGATAGCCGCATCGACCGCCGCCCCGGAAGGCTCCGCCCGTGTCTGACGCCGCCAAGCCCTCGGTCCTGTTCGTCTGCGTTCACAACGCAGGACGCTCGCAGATGGCCGCAGGCTTCCTCACATACTTCGCGGGAGACCGCGTCGAGGTCCGCTCCGCCGGGTCTCTCCCGGCAGTCCAGGTCAATCCGATCGCCGTCGCAGCGATGGCCGAACTCGGCATCGGCATCGCCGCCGCCACACCCAAGGTGCTGACCACCGAAGCCGTGCAGGCATCCGACTACGTCATCACCATGGGGTGTGGCGACACCTGCCCCGTCTTCCCCGGCAAGACCTACCTGGACTGGTCTCTGGAAGATCCCGCAGGGCAGGACATCGACGCCGTGCGACCCATCCGCGACGAGATCCAGCAACGAGTTCAGACACTCATCGCCGAAATCGGCGCTGCACGCACCTGATCCCCGTCGCGGCGCCCCATGAGCCGAACCAGGCATCCCTCACGCTGGAAGAGCCCGCTGTACCAGCAGCAGCTCTTCGGCGGCGTGTCGGAGCTGGGGTCGCTGACGTCGGTTCACCGGACTCACCCGACGCAGCCAAGATCATGCACGCGCGTCCGGACACCCCTGCCGGCTACACGCTGATGGCACGGGACCACCCCGCAGGCCCGGCCACCGGCCCTATGGGCCCGGCAACCATGTCGCGGTCCTCGACGGCGACGGCCCGGGGCTGCGCGACCATGTCGAGCGGCTGTCCGCCGGTGGCACAGTCCCCCCTGCCCCTGGAAAGGCAAATGCGGGGCGACCAGGCGGGTTCGCTGGTCGACCGGTTCGGCATCAGCTGGATGCTCAACATCACCGCCCGCTGAGTCACTCGGGCTCGCCGAGCAGGTCCGGGACATCGGCTTCGACGCGGTTCCGCTCGTGCTCACCAGCATGCTCGGCGCAGGCCCGCGCGAGGACGTCACGGGCGGCCTGAGGATCGAAACCCGCATCAGAAGACCACGGTGACCTTGCCGTCCAGGCCGCCCTGCAGGAAACGCTCCTGGGCGGCCCGGATTTCTCGGAGCCCGAAGAAGCCGGAGTGCACACGCACCCGCAACGATCCGCTGTCGACGAGCCTGGCCAGCTCGTTCAATCCTTCGCCGTCCTCGCGCACCTGGTTGACCGTGGTGCGGATACCGCGGGAGGACAGGTCCGGGACCGGCCCTGCCTGAGTGGCGATCGACGCATACCGGCCGCCGTCGGCCACTGTGTTGGTGACGAAGGCCCCGAACGTGTCGAAGACGGCGTCATAAGCACCGTCGGCCAGAGAACGCGCATCGGTGGTGACAAGTTCGGCACCGTGGTCACGGGCGAAAGCGAGGTGAGCGTCCCGGGAGACCAGGGCATCGACCTTCACTCCGCGGGCCTGTGCGATCTGCAGGGCCAATCCGCCCACTGCCCCAGCGCCCCCGGCAATGAGCAGCCGCTCGCCTGCCTCCACCTTCAGCCAGTCCAGGGTCTGCAAGGCCGTCAGACCGGGGAGCGGCAGGGCGGCCGCCTCCACCAGGCTGATCGAACGCGGCGCTGCGGCCACCGCGCGAGCGGGCAGCGCGACGAGATCGGCCCATGTCCCCCGGCCGGAGCTCAGCTGGTGCGACATAGCGATCACACGCTCGCCGACGGGCAGTGCGCTGTCGCCGCCGTCGACCACGATCCCGGCCAGGTCCCATCCCAGTGTCAGCGGCAGCGGTGGTGTGCCTTCGCCGATGGCGCCTTCGCGTGTCTTGTCATCTACGGGATTGATGCTGGTCGCCACCGTGCGGACCAGGATCTCGCCGGGACCCGGCCGGGGTTCGGGAGCCTCGACGATGCCGAGGACATCAGGAGTGCCGAAGCGGTTGATCTGTATGGCGCGCACGAGAAGCCCTTCACACTGCGGATGCTGACAGTCGGGCCCAACATCATTGTTGATGCGGGGATTCCCGCTGCCGCAAGCCACCCCACCCGGCGATCCTGGAGGCTCAGGGCCACACCACGCAGTTGCCGCCGAGGCGGTCCCGCGCGCCGACACCGCAGACCCGCACCTTCAATACCCATTCGCCGCACACGCCTTCATACCGAAGACGTCACCCCGCACTCGTACCTTCGAATCCCCGCCGCATGCCGCGGACGCCGCAGTACACGGCAACCGCGCGAGCGAACCCGCACCGGCAACCCTGCCTGCCTCTACGCCCCGACGCCTTCCACCACACGGCGAAACCCCCGCGGCCCCTGCGAGACGCAGCCTCACATGAGGCCACCGCAGAGCGGGGAAAGGGCATTCGGCGCA
>NZ_JBNNJZ010000768.1:0-3241 GCF_050270335.1 Streptomyces sp. NPDC059900 | reverse complement strand
TCCCTGACCTTGGTCAGGCCGGGGACCATGCCGCGTACGCGGCGCGGGGCGAGGTAGCGGGCGGTGCGGCGCGCGTAGTGCCGGGCGATGGCCGCGACCTGGGCCACCTCCTGCCAGGCGTGGTAGCGGGCCTTGCCCGTTTCCCACTGGATGAGGTCGAGGACCTGGTCCTGCCGCTCGAGGAGCAGGTCGTGGAAGGCCAGGACGGTCCCGGCCCGGCGCGCGAGGGGTGTGCGGGCCCACGCGCGCTGGGCGGTGCGGGCGGCCAGGGCCGCGGATTCGACGTCCTCGGGGGTGCAGGCGGGGACGGGCGCGATCGGCGTCAGGTCCCAGGGCGCGAGTGCGGTCACCGGTCCTGGTGCGTCCGGTTCGTGGCGGCTCTGGTCCCGGTGGACCCACGCACGCCACTGGTCGAGCAGGTCGCCCGATACCCAGGCGGGGCGTGCGTCGGCCGCCGCTGCCGATGGGTCAGGCGGCGGAGGCGTTCGGGTCTGGTCCTGCTCCGTGTTCATGGGGCTCCTCGGGGTGCCGGACGGATGCGGGTCGGCCGGGGCGGGGCTTTCGCCCGGTCACAGAGTTGCCGCGCGCCGCGGGGGCGGCGGCAGCGGTTTCCGGGCCGTGCAGAGGTCTTGCCGTCGACCTAACGCATCATTATGTTAATCCGAAATCACAGCAGGGAACAACCACGCAACCGGTCCGGAGTCTGCATCTCAGGCTCATAGCCAGGGCGAACTGGCGCACCCGCGGAAGGCGGTTAAGTAAATGGAAAATCTCACCAGAAGGCGTGCACTGTCGATCGGTGCCGTACTGGGACTCGCGAGCGTGACCAGTGCGCCCGGCGCCTGGTCCTGGTCGTCCAGGGGCTCGATCGCGGGGATCGATGCGGTCACCGACCCGTTCACCGTCTGGGACCCCGACGCGGACGACGTGGCGGCCCGGCTCCTGGCCGACGGGTCGATCCCGGCCGTCAACAAGGCCTGGGAAGCCTGGGTCGACAACAGCGACCCGCTGCCGTCCGGGATGCCGGGCTACCTGACCGACTACCTCAAGCAGGTCAACCAGCTGCCGTCCTGGGCCGATCCGGCGCTCCTTGCCGCGTCGGAGAAGCTCTACAAGCGCCTGAACAGCTACCTGTTCGTCTCCGAGAGCCTGGGCAGCGGCATTCTGAGCACCGTGATCCCGCGCGAGGCCCGGGCGGTGTACTGGTCGGCCGGCGGCGCCGACATGAAGGAACGCGCGGCCAAGACCTTCACCTTCGGCTACGACCTGCACAGCCCGACCGCCTGGCAGCCCGCGGGGCACTTCCTGGTGTCGGCCAACAAGACGCGCCTGGTGCACTCGACGGTCCGCAGCCTGCTGGTGACGTCCAAGCGCTTCATGGAGAGCGCGGACCAGCCCAAGCCGATCAGCAACGGCGACATCCTGGTCACCTTCCACTCCGTGGCCACCGTCGCGCAGAACAACCTCAAGAAGTGGGGCATCAAGCTGTCCGCCCGCGAGCAGGAAGCCGACCTGCACGCCTGGCAGGTCGCCCTGCATCTGCTGGGCGTGCAGCGCCAGTTCATCCCCGCCACCTGGGCGGACGCGCAGGCGCAGGCCGACCAGATGCTGTGGCCCAAGGTCGCCGCCACCTCCGAGGGCATCAACCTGGCCAAGACGCTGCTCGGCTACGTCGAGGACCCCACGCTGGGCCTGACCACCGGGTTCGTCAACGAGTTCGTCCGCTACCTGATCGGCGACACGTACGCCGACTGGCTCGACCTGCCCCACGACCGGATATCGCGGACCCTGATCAAGGCCGCCTGGCCGACCTATGTCCGCTTCCGCGAGGGACTCTCCCCCATCGTGCCGGACGGCCTGTACCTGTTCGACCAGGTCGTGCGCGGCATCGCCATGCTCTTCCACAACAACGGCACCACACCGACCCAGACCCCCATCACCCTGCCCACCGCCAACCGGCCCGGCGCCTGAGAGCCGCCGGGCCTGCGCGCCCGGCGGGGTCAGCCAAGACCCAGGGCGGCCACGACCAGGGCGGTGACGGCGCCGCGGTGCTCGGGGGTGTCCTGCCAGCGCAGCCGGCGCCCCGCCTCGACCACGACACCGAACCCGGCATGCACCAGCACGCGCGCCTGGCGCGGGTCCACCTCGGGGCGGGCCAGGCGCAGTTGCTGCTCCCAGACGGCGATGTGCTCGCGCTGCGCGCGGATCAGGGGCTGCTGCAGATCGGCCGGAAGGCCCACGACCTCGGCCTCGGCGACGCTGGTGAGCGCGGTGTGCTCGAAGCTGTAGGCCACATAGGTGGCCGCCAGGGCGACCACGGCGTCATGCGGGTCGCTGACTTCGTGGAGGTTGCGGTCGACCGCCTGGGCCAGCAGGTCGGCCGCCTGCAGACAGGCCGCCGCCAGGATGTCCACCTTGTTGGGGTAGTGGCGGTAGATGGCGGAGGGCACCAGGCCGACCGCCTCCGCGATGCGCCCGTTGGTCACCTTGGCGAAGCCGTCCCGGGCGAACAGCGGGATGGCGGCGGCCAGGATCTCCGCGCGCCGGGTGCGCGGCACCGGCCGGGCGGGCAGTTCGACCAGGCGCGCCCGACCGCCTGCCGCGGCCGGATCGGCCGCGGCCACCCGCAGGGCACAGGCCAGCAGCACGTCCTCGGCCCGGCGCTGGGCGATGGACACATGGTGGGTCGTGATGGACCCGATCGCGCCCAGGGACGCCGCGGCGCGCAGCTCCGCCCGCGGCACGGAGCCGTCGGCCCGCACGCTCTCGCTGACCCGTGCGACGACGCGGGCGAACTTCGCCCGCAGGAGGCGGCGGTCCTCCTGCTCGAGGTAGCGGGCCTCCCAGCGGTAGAGGCCGCCCGAGGCGCGGTGACCGACCGCGACCCGGGTCACGGCGCCCAGCACGTCCGCGGGAGCGGCGTCGGGTGCCACCTCGTCGAGCACGGCGACGAGCCGGTCGACCATGACATTGGCGCACTCGGCGAACAGGGCGTACTTGTTGGGGAAATGCCGGTACAGGGCCGCCGCGCTGATGCCCACCGCGGCGGCGATGTCCTCCATGGACGCCGCGTGATAGCCGCGCTCGCTGAACACCTTGCCGGCCGCCTCGACGATGAGCTGCCTGCGGTTGCGCGGCCGCACGGCCGCGATCGGTTCGGCGTTCACCGGCGGGCACGCAAGCGGGGAGACAGGGCCATGAGCGTCAGTGAATCACAAGACGACGCGCGGCCAGAAGCCGC
>NZ_JBNNJZ010000767.1:0-3245 GCF_050270335.1 Streptomyces sp. NPDC059900 | reverse complement strand
GACCTTGAGGCGAGGGCTGGGTGTGAGGGTCTCGACGTGGTGGAGGAAGGTATTGCGGTCGTGGCCGACGCCGATGAGCAGGATGTATCCGTCCAGGTCGTGCAGTCGCCCGAAGGGCGAGCTGGGGCCGAGAGCGAAGCCCAGCGTCTGGTGACCGGTGATTTCGGCGGCCCGTGCGCCGATGGCGGTCACGGAGGCTTGGGGGTGCGTACTGCGGATGCTTCCGGGCAGGGACCGCACGGTGTCGGGGATGGCGCCCATGCTGGTGGTGTCCAGGTCCGCATGGAAGGCGGGCACGGAGGCCCGGCGCTCGGTCACGTCACTGGTGGGCACGCCGACGTGGTCGGGATCGGAGTCGGTGACCTGCCAGGTGAAGGTCGGGACGGCCAGCGTCCCGGTGGGGCCGAGAACGCTGCGCAGGCTGTTGACCACGGTGGCCGCGCCGCCGTCGACCGGGCCGAGGCTGGACAGCGAGGAGTGCACGATCACGTCCATGCCTTCTTCGAGTCCGGCCTTGCGCCAGCCCTCCGCGAGATCTGCGGGGGAGAGCGGGCTGGTGGGTGTCGTGCGCATGGCGGGCTGCTTTCTCGGACAGTGGTGCGTCGCACGAACCTAACCGAGCACCGGTGCGACCGTGCTGGTGATCTTCGCCACCAATGCCAGGACGCCCATGATCCTCACGCGGCGCGAATCCGGGACCGCTCAGCGAGGTCCCCGCACTCGAAGCGTGATCCGGCGTGGACGACGCGGCGAGGCGAGTTCACGTCCCGTCGCCGGTGCTGGGCGGCCGGCGCGAGGCGGCCGCTCAATGACGAACCAGGCAGAACGGATGCCCTGCCGGATCGGCATAGACACGCCAACTCCGCCCGTCGGAACCGTCATCCAATGTCGTCGCCCCCTGCGCCAGCACCTGTTCCTGTGCCTGGTCCAGGTCCGCGACACTGAAATCCAGGTGAAACTGCTGAGGCCGGTCCGGGTCGGGCCACAGGGGCGGCCGGTAGTCCGCTACCCGCTGGAAGGCGAGTACGAGACCAGAGGGCGTGTGCAGGGTCGCCCATTCCTCGCCAACGGCCCACCGCTTGTCCTGCTGGTTGACGGCCCCACCGAGCAATGCCTGGTAGAACGCGGCAAGTACCGCAGGATCCGAGCAGTCCAGCACCACGCATTGCAGGTCGGCGATCATGGGCGGATTCTAGACGCCTTCGAAATGTCCCGGCTGCGAACGGCCCGGTCCCCAGCCCGTTCTGGGAGGACCGTGCCGTTCTTCGCAGTGAGCGTCAGCCGGGCAGCGTCCCCGCGCTCGCGCATGCGACGAACGCGGCGAACGCACGCGGCGATACGGCGAAGGCCGGGCCGTTCTTCTGCTTGGAGTCGCGCACGGCGACGGCCGCGGGGAGGCTGGCGACCTCGACGCAGTTGTTGCCAGCATCGCTGTACGTCGACTTGAACCAGCTGCCACGGGGTGCGAGGTCCAGAGCGTTCAAGGTGGATGTCATGTCAGATCTTTCGGGATAGTTGGTGCAGGAACTTGGGTGTGTCTCCCACGGGAACAGCGCCGTCCCGCAGGGCCTCGAACCTGCGGGAGAACTGCCAGATAGCGGTGTCCTTGTCGCTGATTTCCGATCCGCCGTCCACGGTGTCCATCTGAACCACGGAGGGAAGCGGGTGATCGAACTCCAGCAGCGTGAAGTTGTGGGAGCACCTGTAGGTCGGCGTGGTCATCGGAAGGACCTGGATGGTGACGTTCTCCAGCTTCGAGAGCTCGATCAGGTGCTCGATCTGCGCCCGCATGATGGTGCTGCTCCCCATCACCTTGTGGCACGCGGCCTCATCAAGGATCGCGCGGACCTCAGGCGCCTTCTCGCGTGTCAGTACGCTTCTCCGCTCCTTGCGGAGCTCGATTCCGCGCTCGACGAACTCTGTGGTGCGCTCTTCGACTGTCTTCGCGTGCTGGAACACGGCGCGGGCGTAGTCATCGGTCTGCAACAGGCCAAACACAAGGTTCGGTTGCCAGCACCGCAGTGATCGGGCGCCATCTTCCAGGCCGACGTACATGGCCATGCCGGAGGGCATGGTGCGGGCGTATATCGACCACCACCCGCGGTTGAGGCTGTCGCGGTGAATGTCGACGAGGAACTGCACATCGTCCTCGTCTGTCACACCGAACCGCTCGAGGACTGCGATGAGGTCGCTCTGCTTGCGGAACGCGGACAGGCCTCGCGCCACTCGGTAGTACTGAGACTCACTGATCGGTAGACCGTCGACCACGTCCTTGTGGTTGGTGAAGCCCGCCTGTTTCCGCAGACGTTCGAGCTCCGCGCCGAGCTGCATGCGCCGGACGGTAGGTCCGGTGGGAGCTGCCACGCGTCCTCCTTGAGTCCATCCGATTCTGCCCGGAGTGCCGCGAACTCAGGCTTGGGCCCGCGCCTTGAGGCGAGAGTCCGCCAAACCGAGGCTGGAGTCTTGAGTCTGGCACCTGGAGTCGTCCTTGCAAAGGACAGAGCATCTTGCATTGCATATGCCAATCCAAGTGAAGATTTCACTTGAGCTTGCATTGCAACTACCAGACGGAGGAATCTAGTTGGGCAACGGAAAGGCCTTCGAGGCGGGACATCGACCATCGGGGCCAGACCGGCCCGGTCGGCGAGGCGAGCCATGAGCCCCGCAATCACCCAAGCACAGCACCTCGGCAATGCGCTTTGGGGCTTGTGCCCAACGGCCCTACCCTCAACTGCCTTGGAGCTGAGGTGTCATGTCCAAGATCCCGGCCCATGCGACCGCCGTGCCCGTAGCCACCCTGGTGGGCGCGGTCCCCGATCGCCCCTGTGGCGTGCTCTACATCTGTCGTGCCGACACGCAGATAGTGGCGCGGACGCTCGGGGACCTCCGCGGCTTCGCTGACGCGTGCGGCTGGCCGGTCCTCCAGGAGGTGTACGACCTGGCACCGCCCGACGTCCCGCGCCGTCGGCGCATTGGCTGGCGCACGGTGGAGCACCTGGTGCTGGACGGAGAGGTGAACGCTGTCATCGCCCCGGCGGAGCGGGAGATCGCCTGGACGCACCGCGAGCAGATCGCACTGCGTGCATGGTTGCGCGGCGTATCGGCCTGTGCCCTCTACCCGCAGCACGGCGCCCTGCCGGCCGCCTGCGACCCCATGAGGCCAGAGGGGACGACCGCGTGATGTATCCCGCAGCACCCAGAGACCATGCGGCCGAGCCGCCCACCAGTAGGTCCCACTCGCTGGG
>NZ_JBNNJZ010000766.1:0-3255 GCF_050270335.1 Streptomyces sp. NPDC059900 | reverse complement strand
CTATCGAGGTGACGAGCCCGGACGGTGTGGAACTCCGGTTGTCGGCCGGCCATCTCTACGCCGACGGCATCCTCGTCGTGAACGAAACGGACGTCCCGTACGACAAGCAGCCCGACCGGATCGGCGCGAAGGTCGCGTGGCCGCCGGGCGACGGCTGGTACGCGGTCTTCCTCGACGTATGGCGACGCCTCGTGACGGCCCGGGACGACCCGTCGATCCGCGAGGTGGCGCTCGGCGGCCCGACGACATCGGCGCGCGAGCGCACGGTGTGGCAGGCCCGGCACGCCCCCGTGTCGCCCGACTGGACCTGCGAGAAGGGGCTGAAGCCACCGCCCGACACGACCGGTCTGATGGCGGCGCGCGCGACCCCCGAGGCCGCGGCGACAAGGCCTTGCCTGGTCCCCCCGCTGGCCGGTTACACAGGCCTGGAGAACCAGCTCTACCGGGTGGAGGTGCTCACCTCTGGCGCGGCCCTCGACATCAGCGCCGGGTCACGCCTGTTGCCGGTTGTCTCCATCCCTCCCGGTACGACCCGCGAGGTCGAGCTGTCAGCGGCGGACGCGGCGACCCTCGCCGTGGGGGCTGTGGTCGAGCTGGTCGCGACAGCGCCGGACAGCAAGCCGCTCGACGCGACGTTCGCCCAAGTCGCCGCTATCAGCCCAGGAAGCGGGATCGTCACCCTCACGGGGCAAGTGCCGGAGATCGACGCGGCCGCCGCTCCGGCACTACGACCTGCCGAGGCGGCGGTGGTCGTGTCGCGCGAGAACGGGTCGGTGGTCACCGGTGTGACGCGCATCGACGGCGCCGAGGTGACGGTCGCCGACATCGGGCCGGACGATGTTCTTGGCTTCGCGCCCGGCCAGTGGGTGGAGCTCACCGACGACGCGATCGAACTCGAAGGGCCGGCTCGCCTGCTCCGCCAGGTGACGTCCGTCGACAGGGGGCGGCGCACCATCACCCTCGGCATTGAGGTGCCGCGACTGTCAGCCCATCAGGACGGGGTCGATGCCGACCGCCATCCCAAACTGCGCCGCTGGGACACCGCCCGGGCCGTGGCGTTCCACCCGGACGGGACGAGCTGGATCCACCTGGAGAACGGCATCGAGGTACGGTTCACGGCCGGTCACTACGAGAGCGGCGACTTCTGGCATTTCCCGGCCCGCACCGCCGTCGTGGACCCGGACTCGGGCACGATCGAATGGCCGCACGACGAATCCGAGGCACCGGCGGAGATCGCCCCTGCCGGCGTCGAGCATCACTACTGCCTCCTTGCTCGCGTCCGCGTCAAGACCGGCCAGGGCAACGTGCCGCAGACCACCGTCGTCGACGACTGCCGCAACCTGTTCCCGCCCCTGACGGCCCTGACGAACCTGCTGTATGTCGGCGGCGACGGCCAGGAGGCCCGGCGTGGCGCCCCCGCTTTCCCGCAGGTGCCGGCCCCGCTGGCGGTACGGGTCGTCAACGGCGCGCTCCCGGTGGCCGGGGCCCGCGTGCGTTTCAGCGTGACGGAGGGCCAAGGCCGCCTCGGCCACGCCGAGCCGACAACCGACGGGAACGGCCTCGCGCAGACCGCGTGGGACCTGGACCCCACCACTCCGGCTCAGACCGTCGAGGCGCACCTGCTCGACCATGCGGGCGGCGAGATCGGCCACCAGGTGGTGACCTTTCATGCCACGGTCGACGACGAACACGGCTGCTGCGTCTGTGTGGGACCCGGCGAGGAGTTCCCCACGTTGGACTCCGCGCTCCGCGCTCTCCTCGATCAGGGCGCCCACGTCCTGTGCCTGTGCCTCGCGCCGGGCATCCACCACGTCCAGGAGGTACTGCTCGCCGCCGACCCGACAGGCCCCCCGCTCCACCTGTCGGTGCACGGCTGCGGGCGAGGCACCAAAGTCCGTGTGCAGGGCGACTGGCGGATCGACGGCTGGGCATCGTTCCGGCTTCGCGACCTGGATGTCCAATTCGTGCGCGACCATGGATTGACCACGCAGGCCGTCGACGACGTAGAACTGGAGAACGTCCATGTGACCGGCGTCCTGGCACAGGGATCACTCGTCCGGATCCACGACGCGCGGGGTGTCTCGGTCATCGGCTGCGATCTCAGGCCACGCACCCTCAAGGGGCTTCGGCGTCTCTCCGAGCTGCTGAAGGGATTCGGGCCGCTCGAACAGCTGTGGCTGGAGGACGACGAGCGTTTCGAGGACGCGTTGCGCGGCGCCGCCACCGAGCTGCACCAGGCTAAGGAGGACACCCGGACGGAAATGGCGAACGATCTGCACCGCCTTGCCGCCGACGGGCGCCGCCGACTGCCCGGGTCGCTGGCGATCCGGCTGACCCACCTCGCGGAGATTCTCGCAAAGAACGTCACCGTGGCTGGCCTGACCGGCGTGCTGCGCCTGCTCCCGGCGGCATACGGCGGGGTGGAACCGGCCGTCGCCCTCGAGGTCGGCACGCGCGACGACTTCCAGAAGGAGATCGGCAGGCCCGCATTCGTACGCGAGGCCCGTATCGTCGTCGCCCGCAACGAGATCGCCGGCGACCTCAGCTTCTACGGTCGGCCCGACCAAGATCGACTGACCCCGGAGGAGCGCACCGCACTCTCCGACTGGATCCGCGACGGCGCACTCAAGCGCGCTGTCGCGGGGTCGGTCGACGTCAGGGAGAACCACCTGCTGCGGCTGCTCGTCTCGTCCGGGATGATCCGAGCCGTACGTGAAGCGTCGACTAACAAGACTCTGCTGGTCACCACGTACAACACCTTCCATGTCACCGGCAACGTTATTGACGGACAGGACGGCCAGATCCTGGCCAGGCAGGTGAACGTGGCAGGCAACAACTTCACTGTTGACGCCGTCCCTGCGCCGCCGACGACCGTGCCGCCCGCGACCGTCGTCATCGCCGACTCGGCGATCCTTTCTGCCAACCACGGCGTCCTTGTGCCCTTTCCGAAAGCCGGCGACTTCCCGATCGAAATCCACCAGATAGCCAGAGTCATGGCGGAGGGCCTGAACCTGGACCTTCAGATCCTGTGAGGGGCGCCGACTGCAGAGTCGTCACATCCGATCGTCGCCGCCGTCAGGAACCACACCGTCTGGCGCAGCGGCGGGAAGGGGATGCAGATCCACGTAAGGAGCAGATTCAGCGCCAGCAGGACGCACGCGTCCGCGTCGATGCCGATCGGTAAGACCACCGAGAAGCCGTCGACGCCCTTCTTCTCAGCCAGCTCGCTCACGGCCGCGTACGCCCCCGCGAACC
>NZ_JBNNJZ010000765.1:0-3258 GCF_050270335.1 Streptomyces sp. NPDC059900 | reverse complement strand
GACCAGACCGATCAGCCAGTAGAGCCATTCAACCTTGATCACTTCGAGGGCTCCTTCGGCAGCGGGATCTCGTGTTCGGAGGCGCCGAGCGCCATCTCGCGCTCCAGCTGCCTGTCCAGGAGCAGCAGCCGGGCGCCGTGGATGACGAAGGCACAGACGGCCAGCGGGATGGCCCACAGCGCGAGCTGGGTGGGTTCGAGGTGCTCGTGGTACGTCGAGTTCACGAATCCGGTGATCAGCAGAATCGAGCCGATGGCGATGAAGCAGTCCTCGCCGAAGAAGACGCCGACGGTGTCGGCGGAAGCCGAGTAGGAGCGGACCTTTTCGCGCAGCTTGTCCGGCAGCACGGCCCCCGACCTGCGTTCGGCGGCGGCCTCGGCCATCGGCGCGACGAGCGGGCGAACCGCCTGGGCGGGGCCGCCGAGATTGTTGAGACCGAAGGCGGCAGTGACCTGGCGGACCAGCAGGTAGGCGGTGAGGAAGCGGCCGGCGCTGAGCTTGCCGAGTTTCCCGATGAGCGTGCGGGCCTGTTCCCGCAGTCCGTAGCGCTCCAAGAGGCCGATCACCGGCAGCACGATGGCGAAGACGGTGACGGAGCGGCTGTCGGCGAAGGAGGTGCCGAAGGCTGCGAGGATCTCCAGCGGGTTCATCTTGCCGAGCAGCCCGGTGACGATGCCGGCGACGCCGACCACGAGGACGGGATTGCGGCGCGTGACGAATCCGAGGATCACCACGAGCACGCCGAGCAGAACAATCATGCGGCGGTCTTTTCGATGAGGGACGCACTTATAGATGCGGGATGCACGGACCTTAGGGGATCGTTCAACGATCCGACAAGACGTTTCAGGATTCGGACGTCGAAAAGGTGCCGAAGATCCTGACTCTTGTCGGATCGTTGAACGATCCTCTAGGTTGAATCCGTGATCCACGACGCCATCGACCTCAATGCCGACCTCGGCGAAGGCTTCGGCCGGTGGGCCCTCACCGACGACGAGGCCCTACTCTCCGTAGTGACCAGCGCCAACGTCGCCTGCGGCTTCCACGCCGGCGACCCCTCCGTGATGCGCCGGGTCTGCGACCTGGCCGCCGAGCGCGGCGTACGGATCGGGGCGCAGGTCTCCTACCGGGACCTCGCCGGGTTCGGGCGGCGCGCGATGGATGTGCCGCCGGACGAGCTGGCGGCCGAAGTGGCCTACCAGATCGGGGCGCTGCGGGTGTTCGCCGAGGCGGCCGGCGCCGAGGTGGCGTACGTGAAGCCGCACGGGGCGCTCTACAACCGGACCGTGCGCGACAAAGAACAGGCCCGCGCGGTCGTCGAGGGCGTGCGGCTCGCGGGTGGGGAACTGCCCGTGCTGGGGCTTCCCGGCTCTCAGCTCTTGCGTGTCACCGAGAAGATGGGCCTGCTGCCGGTACGTGAGGCCTTTGCCGATCGCGCCTACACCCCCGAGGGCACGCTCGTGCCGCGCCGCGAGCCGGATGCCGTCATCGAGGACGCGGACGCGGTGGTGCGCCGGTCTGTCGCGTTCGCGGTGGACGGCGGGGTCGAGGCAGCCGACGGGTCTTATGTCGCCGTCGCCGCGCGGTCGTTGTGCGTGCACGGCGACACCCCGGGCGCGGCAGCGATCGCGGCGCGGGTGCGGGTGGCGCTGGAGGGCGCCGGCGTCAAGGTCAGGGCGTTTACGTGAGCATGCGCGTACGGCCTGCCGGACAGAATGCGCTGCTGGTGGAGTTCGCCGATGCCGAGCACGCCGGGGCGTTCCACGCCGAACTGCTGCGCAGGCGGGGCGCGGGGGTGTTGCCGCCGGTGCGGGAGATCGTGCCGGGGGCGCGGACGGTGCTGCTCGACGGAGTGACGGGCCGGGATGCGCTCGCGCGCCAACTGGACCAGTGGGATGTGCCGTTGGGGGCCGTGGCGGACGGGGACGTCGTGACGCTCCCCGTGGTGTACGACGGGCCGGATCTGGCCGAGGTGGCGGGGCTGTGGGGTGTGTCCGAGGAGGACGTGGCCGCGCGGCACGCCTCGTACACGTATCGCGTGGCGTTCTGCGGGTTCGCGCCGGGATTCGGGTATCTGGCCGGACTGCCGGAGGAGTTGCATGTGCCGCGACGGGCGACTCCGCGGACGCGGGTCCCTGCGGGGGCGGTCGCGTTGGCGGGAGGTTATTCGGCGGTGTATCCGCGGGCCACGCCGGGTGGGTGGCAGTTGATCGGGACGATGCCCGATCCCGGGGTTCTGTGGGATGTGGCGCGGGAGTCCGCGGCGTTGCTGTCACCCGGGACCCGGGTTCGTTTCGCTCCGGCGGGGTTGACGCCCCGGGGCGCTGCCCCGGCCCCCGCCGCACAACCGCCGCAGGGGCTGGGCACGCCCGCTGCACCGGCGCCCGCCCCGCGCGAGTCGCAGGAGCTTAAGCGATGACCGTGAAGATCACCGTCGTCCGGGGCGGAGCCCTCACCACCATTCAGGACTACGGTCGGCCGGGCCATGCCCACCTGGGGGTTCCACGGTCGGGGGCGCTTGATGCGGGTGCGTTGGGGCTGGCCAATCGGCTGGTCGGGAACGCGGAGGGCGCCGCCGTGCTGGAGACGACCCTCACCGGGTGTGCACTGCGGCCGGATCAAGGGGTCACCGTTGTCGTGGGCGGGGCGCCCTGCCCGGTCACCATCGATGGTGCACCCGCAGCCTGGGGGGTCCCCGTTTACGTAACCGCAGGAGCCGTTCTCGACGTGGGCAGGGCCAGTGCGGGGATCCGGTCCTACGTTGCCGTTGCCGGAGGGATCGCCGTCGAGCCCGTGCTCGGCAGTCGGGCCACCGATCTGCTCTCGGGACTCGGGCCCGCGCCGTTGAGCGCGGGGGACGTGCTGCCTGTCGGCGAGGCGCCGGGCGCGCAACCCGTACTGCCGGTGGCGGCGCCCTGGCCCGCTCCCCCGGCCGAGCTCGTCCTGCCGGTGCGGTTCGGGCCCCGCGCGGACTGGTTCACCGAGGTCGCGCGCCGGACCTTCATCACCGCCGGGTACACCGTCTCGGGCAACAGCAACCGGATCGGGCTGCGCACCCAAGGGCCCGCCCTGGAGCGGGAGTGGGACGGTGAGCTGCCAAGCGAGGGCATGGTGCTCGGCGCGGTGCAGGTGCCCCCGGACGGGCGGCCCGTGGTGTTCCTCCACGACCACCCGACGACCGGCGGCTACCCGGTGATCGCCGTCGCAGAGGAAGCTGCTCTCGGCGCGGCGGCCCAGGCGGCGCCCGGCACCCCTCTCCGG
>NZ_JBNNJZ010000764.1:0-3261 GCF_050270335.1 Streptomyces sp. NPDC059900 | reverse complement strand
CCTCGCCCGTCCACCCCCGGCCCGCCCCGCGCGCCCGTTTCCACCCCGCCCGGCCCGACACCGGGACCGGGCGGGCCAACCCCCCGGCGGGGGGGGGGGGGGCCCCCGACCCCATGGGGCCCCCCCCCGCCACCACCGGGAGCCCCTACCAGCGCGGCCTCATCGAGGAGTTCGCCGGCGGCGTCGAGGTCGCCGAGGTTCCCTGCCCCGGCCTCGCGGACGCCGTGCAGTACGCCGACGAGGCGGCCATCGACAGGGCGGTCGCCGCTGCGGCGGCCCTCACCCCGCGTGACGTAAGGGCCGTCGTCCTGGGCTGCACCCATTACGAACTGGTCGGCGAGCGCATCCGTGCCGCCCTCCAGCAGCCCGGGATGCCGCCCCTGGTCCTGCACGGTTCCGCCGGAGCGGTCGCCGCCCAGGCGCTGCGCAGGACCGGAGAGCTTCCCGGCACCGGCGCGGGCGGGGAAGGCGGCCTGACGGTGATCCTCAGCGGGCGCGCCGCCGAGCTGCCGGCCGCCGCCCACACGTACGCCGAAGGCAGGCTGCTCGCGGCGGTCAGCTCCGCGCACTGAGCCCCGGCGCCGTCCGGAGGCCGGAAATCCACCGGTGACGCCGCGCCGGAACAGTAACGCTCCGCGATGCGATGCCTTCCCTCCGGAACGTGAGTAGTCTCGGACGCATGACGGACCACACCCACGGCGAGCGGGGCAGCACAGCCGACGCCCCGCCGGAAGTCTGGACCGGAAGCGCGACCAACCGCGTGCAGTGGCTGCTCGCGCCGGCCGGCGCACTCTGCCTGGCACTGGGCATCGAGCTGGCCGTCGACAACATGTGGACGTCCGGGATCGCCGCACTGGCCATGTCCGTCGTCGGGTGCATCGCCGCGGGACTGCTGATCCTGTTCGGCACCCTCGCCTTCGTCCATGTCGCCGTGAAGGTCGACAAGGACTGCCTGGAAGTGCGCTGCGGTCACATGGGCGTGCCGCGCCGCCGCATCCTGCTCTCCCATGTGGTGGGGGCCGACTTCGCGCAGGTCGTGTGCCCCCGGCAGTGGGGCGGATGGGGGTACCGCTCGCGGCCCGAGCTCGGTACGGCCGTCGTGGTCAGGCGCGGTGAGGGCCTGGTGCTCAGCCTGGGCGACGGCCGCAAGTTCACGGTCACCGTCGACGACGCCGAAGCGGCCGTGCGGATCATCCGGGACCGGCTCTCCCCTGCGCCGAAGCCGGCGGCCTGACCTGCGCCGGTTCGTCGCCCAGCGGTCGCGCCGTGGCGATGCCCGCGAGATAGCCCGCGCCCGTCGTCACCGCCGTCACGCTCAGCGCGTTGCCGACCGAGGCGACGGCGGCCAGCGCCGTCAGGGCCGCGCCCGCCGACAGGACGACCTGGGTGGAGCGCGGTGAGCGGTACAGCGCGTACAGCAGCCAGCAGAACACCGCGGCCAGCAGCAGTACGCCCGCCAGACCCTGCTCGGCCGCCTGTTGCAGCGGCGCCGAATGGGGTCGGCCGTCCGTGAGGAGATGCTCGGCCACCGTGGGGCTGGAGTCGGCGAACCGGCCGGGACCCACGCCGAGCGCCGGTTCCTGGCCCGCGAGCGCGAGCGCGTCGTGCCACAGCTCGACGCGGTATCCGTCGAGCTGGCCCTCCAGGGACGCGCTCAGCCCCTCGGGCAGTACGTCGTCGGCGATGGCCCAGGTCAGGCCGGTCACCACCGCTGTGGCCAGGGCCAGGCCGATGAGGCCGAGCACCCTGCCGCGCATCAGGGCGGTCGCCAGGGAGCAGAGCAGGATCCCGATGCAGGCGACGACACCGGCCACGGACCCGAGCACCGCCGCGGCCACCACGATCCCCACGGCGAGCAGGCGCATCGCGAGCCGCGTCGAGGGTGTGCGCGCCGCCCACGCAGCGCTGCACGCAGCTCCCGACGCCAGGATCAGGAGGGCGGCGGCCGCGCCGGTATGGCCCAGCGGCGCCGCGCTGACGGGCCCCGGCGACAGATGCGGGGCCGCTGCCGCGAGCCCCACCCCGGCCAGCGCGCCGGCGCACGGCGCGGCGACCGGCAGGAGCGCGCCGCAGATCCGCCCGCCCGCGTATCCCGCGGCCACGGCGAGCACCGCGAGGAGCACGCCCTCGGGCTGTCCGCCGTGCACACCCGCGCTGATCAAGGTCCAGGCAGCGCACACGCCGAGGAGCGCGATGCCCGTCGCGTCGGACGCGCTGCGCCGTTCGTATGCCCCCGGTGGCCCGGCTGTCGCGGCCATCCCCGTTGTCCCCACCCCGTTGCCCCCCGCCCTGTGACGGGCCCCGAACCCTGTGGCTTGATCCGGCCGCAGGTCAGGGACTCGGGCACACCGTAACCGCTGGAACCGTGAGATGTGGATATCTTGCGCAGGAACGATCCGGCAAACGCCTGCGCACGACCGTCCTGTCGGCGTCCAGGTGACGCGCCGTACACTCCCCGAGTGACCGCCACCACCACCTCCGCAGACGAGTCGGAGCAGCTCGGGGCGCAGCCCGCGCCCGTCTCGCGCAAGGCCCGCTACCTGCGTGCGCTCGTCCCGGCCGCCGCTTCGGCACTCTCCGGAGTGCTGCTCTACGTCAGCTTTCCGCCACGCACCTTGTGGTGGCTGGCCCTGCCGGCTTTCGCGGTGTTCGCCTGGTGCCTGCACGGCCGCAGCTGGAAGGCGGGCCTCGGGCTCGGCTATCTCTTCGGCCTCGGCTTCCTGCTGCCGCTTCTGGTGTGGACCGGTGTGGAGGTCGGCCCCGGGCCCTGGCTGGCGCTCGCCGCCATCGAGGCGCTGTTCGTCGCCCTCGTAGCGGCGGGCATCTCCGCCGTGTCCCGGCTGCCCGGATATCCGCTGTGGGCGGCGGCCCTGTGGATCGCCGGCGAGGCGGCACGCGCGCGCGTGCCGTTCAGCGGATTCCCCTGGGGCAAGATCGCCTTCGGGCAGGCGGACGGCGTCTTCCTGCCCCTTGCCGCGCTCGGCGGCACCCCGGTGCTCGGCTTCGCGGTGGTCCTGTGCGGCTTCGGCCTGTACGAGATCGTCCGCCAGGCCCTCGACGTGCGCTCCGCCCGTGTCCTGCGCCGCGGGGCCGCGGCAGCCGCCCTGCTCGCCGTGGTCGTACCGGTCGCCGGTGCGTTCGCCGCGCGTCCGCTGGTCAGCGACGACGCCGAGGACGGCACCGCGACCGTCGCCGCCGTGCAGGGCAACGTCCCGCAGGCGGGCCTGGAGTTCAACGCCCAGCGCCGCGCGGTGCTCGACC
>NZ_JBNNJZ010000763.1:0-3261 GCF_050270335.1 Streptomyces sp. NPDC059900 | reverse complement strand
GTCCAGGGTGTTGTGCAGGGCGACGACGCCCTTGCCGCTCTTCACGTACGCCTTCATGGCGTCGCGCTGGGCTTCGGTGTCCCAGACCATGCCGGAGTTCTGCAGCATGATGATGACGTCGAAGTCCTTGAGCTTCGCGTCGTCGAAGACGGTCGCGTCGGCCGTCTCGACGACCTCGAAGTTGTTCGCCGCGGCCTGTTCCTTGACCATCTGCACGCCGGCCGGGATGGAGTCGTGGACGTAGCCGACGGCCTTGGTGAACAGCAGCGCGCGGAAGGCGGGCGCCTTGTCGGCGGCGCTGGAGGTGGCGGGCAGGAACCCGACCGCGAGCAGTAACGCCGTCAGCAGGGCGAGCGCGGCTCTTCGTACGCCTCTCGCGTCGCGCAGTCTCGCGTCACGCACTCTGGTGTCACGTTCATGACAGCCCATGGGCTGGTCCTCTCTGGGTGGGAAGGACGGACGGACGTGCGGGATTGCCGGATGTCATGGGTGGTGGTGCGGGTCGGGTCGGGCGTCAGAGGGCGGCCAGGGTCCGGCGCAGGAAGCCGAGCCCGTCGGTGGCAAGGGCGTCCTGGGTGGGGGCGAGGGACCGCCAGACGGAGGCGGCGACCGCGATGGCGTCGTTGTGGGCCGTGAACGACTCGATGCACAGCGGCCCCCGGTAGCCGGATTCGCCCAGGGCGCGCAGGAAGCCCGGCCAGTCGAGATGGTCGGCGCCGGGGGCGCCGCGGTCGTTGGCGCACACCTGGACGTGGACGATGCGGCCCGCAGCCGTGCGGACCGCCTCCGGCAGGGAGCGCTCCTCGATGTTCTGGTGATAGGTGTCCAGGGCGATGCCGATCGACTCCGCAGGCAGGCCCGTGAGGCCGTCGAGGGTCTGGGCGACGGTGTTGAACAGGCTCGTCTCGTAGCGGTTGAGGGGCTCGACGGCGATACGGACGCCGGCGCGCGAGGCGTACTCGACGACCGGGGCGATGTGCTCGCGCCACTCCTCGTACGCCGCCGCCCGCGCGGCCGGGTCCATCCGCCAGGTCCGGCCGACCGCCGCGTACACGGGACCGGCGACCACCGGGGCGCCGATGGCGTGGGCCGCGTCGACGCACCGGCGGAGGTAGTCCTGCGTGGCGCGCAGGGTGCCCTGGTCGGCGCGGACCAGGTTGCGACCGTCGGCCATGACGGCGACGACGGCCGCGGGTGTCAGGCCCGTGGCGTCGAGGACTTTGACCGCCGCTGCGGGCTCCCAGTCGTCGGGCTGCTCCAGGGGCAGCTCCACGCCGTCGAAGCCCCAGCCCGCCAGGCGCGGCAGCGTCTCGCCGAGCACCCCGGTGGTGACCGGCGAGTGCCAGATCCACGGGTTCGCGCCCAACTGCCAGGCGGTGTACGTCACTTCTTGCCTCCCCAGTCGCCCGGGAAGCCCGGCATCTTCTGGCAGCCGCACATCGCGTAGTGCAGCGGCGGCATGCCCTCCTGGAGGTACTCGTCGAGGTTGGCCTGCGTCACCGTGGGCTGCGGCAGCTTCCACTCCTTGGGGACCTCCTTGCCGTCCAGGATGCGCAGGGCGGCGATGACGGGGGTGCGCCACTGGAAGGTCGGGTAGGTCGGCGCGATCGCGGTGAGCTTCTTGTCCTTCCACGCCTGGAGGAAGTCCTGCTGGTCCTCGCCGGTGATCGGCGGTACGTCGACGCCCGCGTCCTCGAACGCCTCGACGGCGGCGACGGCCGTGGCGCCGGAGTCCATCCAGACGCCGTCGATCGAGCCGTGCCGGGAGATCGCGTCGGCGACGATCGACTTCGTCTTGGCGGGGTCGCCGTCGGTGAACTTGGCGTCCACGACGTCGAGTTCGCTCTTGTCGAAGGCAAGCTTCGCCGCCGACCAGCGGGTCTCCAGGACGTCCACGCCGGGCGAGATGCGCAGGGCGAGGATCTTGCCCTTGGGCTTGACCGTGTCGACGAGGAAGTCGGCGGCGACCGCGCCGTAGCCGTAGCCGCCGATGGGGTTGACGAAGGTGACCGCGCAGTCGCTCTCCACACCCCGGTCGAAGACGATCACGGGGAGCTTGCCGCAGGCCTCCTTCACCGCGGGGGTGAGGGTGGCGGTGGTGTTCGGCGAGACGATCAGCGCGTCGCAGTCCTTGTTGCCCGCGAGCTCCTGGATGTCGGAGATCTGCTTGTCGTCCTTGCCCTGGGCGTCCAGGACGGTGAAGTCACTGATCTCCTTGTGCAGCTTCACCTCGGCCTTCATGTTCTTCAGGCCGACCTGGCGCCAGGGGTTGAAGACTCCGGCGTTGGAGAAGCAGAGGTGGGTGCCGCCCGGGCCCTTCTTCTTGTACCGGGCCGTGTCGGTCATCTCCGGTTCGAGCATCTGCTCCCAGGGTTTGGCCTCCGGGCCCTGCGGGGTCTCCTTGCCGAGCTTCAACTGGCGCTCGTACTCGGCTTGTTCGAAGAACTTGGAGTGCTTGTCGCCGCCCTCGTCGGAGGCGGCGGACTGCGAGGCCCCCGCGGGCGAGTCGGGCGGTGTGTCGCTGGAGCAGGAGGCGAGCAGGGCGCCGGCGAGGAGAGCGGCGGCGGGTACAAGGGCGCGTCTGCGGGTGAGGTGGTTCACGGGGCTGTGCATCACGAGGGTCTGCCTCCCGAGGAGTGGGTACGACGGCGGCGCAGCCGGGACCAGTCGGCGGCCCCGAGCCCGACCGCGGCGATGACGATGACGCCCTGGACGGTGGACTCCAGGGCGCCCGATACGCCCTGGAGGTTGAGCAGCGTGAACAGGGCCTGGAGCGAGAAGGCGCCCGCCATCGCGGCGAC
Source organism: Streptomyces sp. NPDC059900 (assembly GCF_050270335.1). Lineage (NCBI taxonomy): Bacteria > Bacillati > Actinomycetota > Actinomycetes > Kitasatosporales > Streptomycetaceae > Streptomyces > Streptomyces sp. NPDC059900. The sequence continues at coordinate 460 of NZ_JBNNJZ010000763.1, read as the reverse complement.
GACGCTGCCCCGGCCGCCGCCGAGCACGACTCCGCCCAGGACCACGGCGGTGATCGCCTCGAATTCGTAGCCGCGGCCCGCCTGCGCGGAGACCCCGGAGAAGCCGCCGACGAGGACCGCGGCGAGTGCCGCCGCGGCGCCGGACAGGACGAAGGCGATGACCCGGGCGCGGTGCACGCGTACTCCCGCGAGGGCGGCGGCGCGTTCGCTGTCGCCGGTCGCGATCAGCGTACGGCCGAAGTCGGAGCGCATCAGCAGGACGGCGACGCAGCCCGCGGCCAGGCAGGCGAGCACAGCCCAGGGCAGCCAGCCCATGGCGGTCCCGCGCCCCATCTGGCGGAAGCCTTCGGAGAGCTGTCCGTGCGGGGAGCCGCCCGTCCAGAAGAAGACGGCGCCCTCCAGGATCAGCATCATGCCGAGCGTGGTGATGAAGGAGGGCACTCTCTTGAGTGTGGTTATT
>NZ_JBNNJZ010000762.1:0-3262 GCF_050270335.1 Streptomyces sp. NPDC059900 | reverse complement strand
ACCGCGAGGCGCTCGTCACTCAGGGCATCGGCGAAGCCGGCGGCCGGTCCCTGCCCGCCTGGAGCCCCGCCACGGCGCTGGACCAGATGGACCTGCTGGGGACGCGGACCGCGATCCTGTCCGTCTCCACGCCCGGGGTCGGCTTCCTGCGCGAGTCCGGCCAGGCAACAGCCCTGGCACGCCGCCTAAATGATCACGTATCGGAGCTGTGCGCCGAGCATCCCGGACGGTTCGGCAGCTTTGCCACCCTGCCCATGCCGGATGCGGAGGCCGCCACCGGGGAGGCGGTGCGCGCCCTGGACGAATTGCACGCCGACGGTGTCACACTGCTCGCCAACAACGACGGGACCTACCTGGGGGCCGACGGGCAGGAACCGCTGTGGCGCGCCCTGGACGAGCGCGGCGCCGTGGTGTTCATCCATCCCGCCGAACTGCCCGCCCCCGCGGTCGAGGGCATCCCGCCGTTCGCAGCCGACTTTCTGCTGGACACCACGCGCGCCGCCTACCTGCTGGTGCGCAACGGCATCATCCGCCGGTACCGCAACATACGGTTCATCCTCAGCCACGCGGGCGGCTTCGTGCCCTACTCCTCCCACCGCATGGCCGTGACCATCGCGAACGACACCAAGCGCAGCCCGCTGGACGTGCTAGAGGACTTCCGGGCCTTCTACTTCGACACGGCCCTGTCGTCCAGCCCTGCCGCCCTGCCCACCCTGCTCGCCTTCGCGCAGCCCGGACACGTGCTGTTCGGAAGCGACTGGCCCTTTGCGCCCACTCCCGCGGGGCAGTACTTCGCCAACGGCCTCGACACCTTCACGCAATCCGGACCGCTGCGGTCCATCAACCACGCCAATGCCGAGGCGCTCTTCCCGCGCCTGGCCACCGGCTCCCCCTCTCCGGCCCCCGCCCGCCCGGTCACTCACCGGGTACGCCGGGCAGCCCAGCATGCCGCCGCGCGTTTCTTCTTCAAACTCGTCCAGCCCGGCACCAAGTAGTGCCGCGTTGCTCGAACGGCGTTCGCAAATCGGCTCCGCAGCAGGCGAGTTGGCGGTGCGGGTCTGCCCCATCTCAAGGGCTTGGCACGGGAGTTGAGCTGGTCGGTTACCAGGAGGGTGACCGGGGCGATGACGTCACGGTCGGCGACTCACCGGCCGGCGAGGCCGCCGTGCATGCTGTAGCTGCGGGCGATGGTGCCCGCCAGTTGCCGCTCGTGACGGCGGTCTGCGACCAGCCGACGGCCGAGCCGTCACGGTGACCCCTGCAGCTGCGGACCGGAGAAGACCTGGGTCGCGCCCTCGCGAGTCTGCGTGACGCGAGAAGGGAACGGCCAGGTCATCTGCCAGGAGGGTTCCCGACGTGCGGCCGCCGGTGTGGCGGCACTCCCTCAAGCGCAGGCCCAGCGATCCAGGGGCGAGCGCGGGCGGGCACCAGCTCCGCATCGAGGGCACAGGATGGGGCAGGGTCAGGGGTGACCTCGGGGGACGTCCGCTTCGTCCTCGCCGCTGTGGGCTGTGGGATGCGCGGGTCGGCCGGGCAGGTCGATGCCCGCTCGCACAGTGGTGCCGCCGCCGTCATCCCTGCACTGTTCCCACCGGCTCGCCAGGGCCTCGACGATCAGCAGGCCGCGGCCGTGCTCGGCATCGGGTGCCGCGTGCTGGGCATGGAGCGGGCGGTGGGGGCCCAGGTCGCCGACGCTGACCGCGGCCTCGTCGTCGGTGAGGATGATCTCGACCGTGATCTCCGGACTGTGCGTGTAGGTCACCGCGTTAGTGGCCAGCTCGCTCACGATCAGCTGCAGGTCCGCACGGATGGCCTCGGCCACGCCCCAGTCGGCCAGGGTCAGGCCGACGTAGGCACGGGCCTGGCCCGGGGTGTGCTCGGAGTCTCCGGGCAGCCGCAGCCGGGTGGTCAGCGACTGCGAGTGGGCGGTGGGCGGCTCGGCCGCGTGGCCTCTGGGTGCTGCGGGATACCTCACGCCTGCGCCTCCTTTGGCCTCACCGGCGTGCAGGCCGGTTGAAACAACCCGTCCTGCGGGCAAAGGACGCAGACCGCTGCGCCGAGCAGCCACGCACGCAGCGTGATCTGTTCGCTCTTCGTCCAGGCGATCTCTCGCACTGCCGGAGCAATGACGGCGTTCACCTCTCCGCGCTGCGCCAGGTGCTCCACCGTGCACCAGCCGATCCGCCGGCAGCGCGGGACAGCGGGCGGCGCCAGGTCGTACACCTCGTGCAGGACCGGCCAGCCGCACGCGCTGGCGTAACCGCGGAGATCCACCAATATCCGGGCCACTTCCTGCGAGTTGGTGTGGCAGGTGTAGAGCACGCTGCGGGGATGGACGGGCGCCGTAGGCGCCGCTCCCAACAGAGTGGTGACCGGCATCGTAGGTGCAGGTGCGGGAGTTTGGGGCATCGTGCTCAGCTCCAGAAGAGGTGCGGGGTAGAGGCGTTGGGCACAGGCCCCCGACCGCGTGACCGGGGTGCTGTGCACGGGCGGGGTGCGGGGCTCGCGGCTCGTCCCGCCGACGCGCGTCGACTCCGCACCAGATGGTCAACGCGGCTTCCCAGCATTGATGTTGACCGCATGGCACGGCCTGCACGCGGAAGCTTCGAAGGGCGGTAAGTCGCTCGGCCTGTGCCAGCTCTGCATCGGGGCAGCGTCCGCCCGGTGCTGGCCGATTTGCCCGCGAGTCGGCCACGGCAGTCTCCCTGATCGGTCGTCATGTCACGGTCCACATCAGCAGGCGCGTGCATCGCGGTGCGACGGCGAAGCGATGAAAGAACGATGCAAGTCGGCCCGGACCGGGTGAACTGCGGTCAAGGCCGGGGCAGGGAAACTGTGGGAGCGGTACGGTCGCCGCACCCGTGAAACGCGCGGACACCGGAGCCGGTATGCCCGACCATCGCAAGCCCCTCCCCAACACCCGGCTACGCAATGTCCGTGAGCTCGAGTTCCAGATGAGCCGCGGCGAGTTCGCCGACGAGGTCAACAAGGTCGGAAGGACGATGGGGGAAAACGTCGCCTGCGGATCGCGCCTGGTAGCCGACTGGGAAGACGGAAAAGTCGTCTGCCCCCGCGCCGTTTATCAGCGCATCCTGACCAAGATGACAAGCGGGCGGAGCATGGCCGATCTCGGTTTCCGCCTGCCAACCCCAGCACGGTCCGTGCCGCCCGTCTTAGGGCCTGTGTGAGGTCGTGATCATTCTCGGGTTCTGGTCCCGTGCGGGGGTGGGACCTGGTAGGACGCTGGGTGTGACACGTAGAC
>NZ_JBNNJZ010000761.1:0-3265 GCF_050270335.1 Streptomyces sp. NPDC059900 | reverse complement strand
GTCGAAGGGCAGGGTGGCCAGGCGGGGGAGCCGTTCGCGCGTGGCGTCGACGTCGAGGCCCGCCTTGTGGCCGAGGACGAGCAGCGCGCCTTCGGTGGGGTCGCCCACCACCCGTCCGTCCACGAGCGTGGCGTCGTTGGCGACGAGGTAGGGCAGGATCGCGTCCTCGATGCCGGGGGAGCTGCCCGCGGCGTGGTGGATCTTGCCTTCCAGGGAGTAGCCGGTTCCGGAGACCGTGTAGCGGTCGAAGGGGTCCACCACCTCGACCACGGTCATCTGGTTCATCGTCAGTGTGCCGGTCTTGTCGGAGTTGACGGCCGAGGTGAAGCCCAGTGTCTCCACCGAGGGCAGGTCCTTGACGATGGCGTGCCGGCGGGCCAGGTCCAGTCCGCCGCGCGAGAGGATCGTCTGCGTCACCGTGGGCAGTGCCTCGGGGACGGCGGCGATGGCCAGGGACACGGCGCTGATGAACAGCGCGTCCCACGGCACGTCGCGCCCGCGCCCCAGGGCGAACATCAGGGCCATGGTGATGCCGGCCGCCCCCACGATCCACAGGGTCAGGCGGTTCAGCTCGCGGGTGAGCGGCGATTCCTCGCGCTGCGTGGCCGACAGCATCCCCGAGATCTTTCCCAGTTCGGTGGAGGCGCCGGTGGCGGTGACCACCAGTACGCCGCTGCCGTGCGTGACCGGGGTGTTCATGAACGCCATGTCCGTCTGGTCGGCGGGACCGAGACCGCTGCCCCGTACCGGCGCGGCGTCCTTGGCGGCGGGAACGCTCTCCCCGGTGAGCGCCGACTCGTCGATCTGCAGGGCGCTCGTGGCCACGAGCCGTCCGTCCGCGGGCACTTCGTCCCCCGCGGCGAGCAGGACGACGTCCCCGACGACCACCTCGGCCGCCGGGATCTCGGCCTCCGTCTTGTCGCGCCGCACCCGTGCGGTGGCCTTCGTCATCTCCTTGAGGGCGTTCATGGCGCTCTCGGCCTTGCCCTCCTGCCGTATCCCGATGACCGCGTTCACCACGGTCAGGGCGAGCAGCACCACCGCGGTGCCCCACTCCTGGATGGCGAGCGACACCGCGGCGGAGGCCACGAGGATGATCTGCATGTACGAGGTGTACTGGCCGAGGAAGCGCAGCCATGCGCTGGGCGTGCGCTCCTCGGGCAGGGTGTTGGGTCCGTCCTCGGCGAGCCGCGCGGCGGCCCGCGCGGCGTCCAGGCCCACGGCCGGGTCGACGTCGAGTTCGCCGGCCACCGCCTCGGCGGGCAGGGTGTACCAGACCTCCGCCGGTGCGAGGCGTTGGCCCTGGCCGGGTGCCTGTGCGGTCATCGGGCCCGCCTCCGCTCGCTCCGGCGGCGCAGGACGCCCGCGGCGGACCGTGCCGCGTACGGGTCCGCCACCGCACCGTCGGGTGCCTCGTCCACCAGCTGCTGCTTGGCCAGCGCCAGTGCGTCGCGGCTCTTGTCGTCGACGACGGGATACTGCGGGTCGATGTCGATGAGAGTGTGGGCGAGTACGGCCGCGGCGCAGGTGCGCGCGAACCACTTGCGGTCCGCGGGCACGACGTACCACGGTGCCCAGGGAGTACTCGTGGCGGACAGCATCTCGGAGAACGCCGTCTGGTAGGCGTCCCAGAAGGTGCGTTCACGGGCGTCCGCCGCCGAGAACTTCCAGTTCCGCTCCGGGACATCGATCCGTTTGAGGAAGCGGATACGCTGCTCCTCCCTGGACAGGTTCAGGAACAGCTTGACGATCCTGAACCCGTTGTCCGTCAGGTAGCGCTCCCAGTCGTTGATCTCCCGGTAGCGGCGGCGCCAGATCTTCTTGCCCGCGGCCTTCCCTGGCAGCCGCTGGCGGGTGAGGTGTTCGGGGTGCACCCGGACGACCAGGACCTCCTCGTAATGGGACCGGTTGAAGATGCCGATCTCCCCGCGGCGCGGCAGGTTGCAGGCGTAGCGCCAGAGGTAGTCGTGGCTGAGCTCCGCGGCGGAGGGCACCTTGAAGCCGGCCACCCGTACGCCCTGCGGATTCACCCCGCTCATCACATGGCGGATCGTGCCGTCCTTGCCTCCGGCGTCCAGCGCCTGCAGGCACATGAGGACGCCGTGCGTGCCCTCGGCGGCCAGCCGGCGCTGGTAGTCGGCCAGCAGGACGACGCCGCCGCGGAGCAGGTCCTGTCCGTCCTTCTTCTTTTTGATGCCCGCCTTGAAAGCGGGATCGAAGTCCTCGGACAGGTCCACCTTCGAACCTGGTTTGACCCGCAGCGGCGCGATGAACTCGGCGATCCGTTCCGCCCGTTCGTCCGCCGCACGCGCACGTGCGTCCTTCATGGACCACCTCGGCTAGTAGACGCTGTCCTTGTCGACGACGCACAGGGCCCAGATGATGAACCCGTTCATCGCGACCAGCGTGAGGGACCAGATGGGGTGGTAGGGCACGGACAGGAAGTTGGCGATGATCAGCAGCGAGGCGATGATCACGCCCAGGATCCTGGCCCACTTCGCGGCGACGAACAGGCCGAAGGCGACGACTACGGCGACCGCGCCGAAGAGCATGTGGATCCAGCCCCAGGTCGTGAGGTCGAACTCGAAGGCGTATCCGGGCGTGTGGACGAAGACCTCGTCCTCGAGGACGCCCATGAGCCCCCGGCAGAAGTCCAGCGATCCGGAGAGGAACAACAGCACCCCGGCGAAGATGGTCACTCCGGCGGCCGCCGTCTCTTTGGCGCCGGAGCGATGGTGCTGAGTGGTCGAGGTGGCCATGACAGGGCCTCCGTACTCGAGGAGGGTGCCGATTGCACCGCTGTGCCCCGAGTGTTGCCCCTGACCGGTACCCCCGGTCGTCACCCTCCGGGGGTGACGCCGCCGGGCAGGCCGCCCAGGAGGCTGACCGTCGTCCGGCCCACGTACGGGACGTACGGGACGCGAACGGAGGCGAGGCGATGACCGACCCGTCGACCCCGGCTGGAGCGGGGGCACCAGAGGGAGCAGACGCCCGGCAGGAGAAGCGACCCTGGCCGCGTCAGATCCTCGCGCCGCTCGCCCTCGCCCAGTTCGTCTGCAGCTTCGCCGGCTCGAACATGAACGTGATGATCAAGGACATCAGCGAGGACCTGGACACCACGGTGCAGGGCGTGCAGACCGCGATCACCATCTTCCTGCTCGTCATGGCGGCGCTGATGATTCCGGGCGGCATCCTGACCGACCGCTACGGCCGCAAGCGCTGCCTGGTCATCGGCCTGGCCGTGTACGGGGTCGGCGCCCTGCTC
>NZ_JBNNJZ010000760.1:0-3272 GCF_050270335.1 Streptomyces sp. NPDC059900 | reverse complement strand
ACGGGCCGCCGAGGTCAGTCAGCCCTTCGCCGCGGGCCGCGGGACCGGTCGCATCACTCGTCGCGGGCTGCCGCGGTGCACTCCTTGGCGCGCTTGCAATCCTGAAGTCCCTTGAGGGAAGCGGCGAGTTGTTTCCTGGTGGCCGAGGACAGCTGCCCGTAGGTGTTGTGCAGCATGTCGGGGTCCTTGCCGCGGTCGTAGTACTCGTGGGAACCGTCGGCGTACTCGACGTAGGTGTACTTGTCGGTGCGCAGCGCGCCGTAGGTGGGCGGATTACCGCTTCCCTTGCGGGGTTTGTCGGGATCGTCCGCCGAGGTGTTGGGCCCGTGGTGCTCCACCAGGGCGGCCTGCGGCCAGTCCTTCGGTGTCTGTCCCTTGAGCAAGGGCACCAGGCTGCGGCCGTCGGCCTGCTCATCGGGCTTGCCTCCGCCCAGCTCGGTGAACGTGGGGCAGATGTCGATGTTGGAGGCGATCGCGTCCGTCGTGGCACCCTGCTTGACGCCGGGACCGGTGACGACCAGGGGAACGTTCACATCGGTGTCGAAAGCGGTCTGTTTCCCGGGCATCAGGCGGTACTGGCCCATGTGGAAGCCGTTGTCCGAGGCGAAGGCGAAGACGGTGTTGTCCAGGACACCCTCCTTCTCCAGCTTCTCCTTGAGGTCGCCGATCATCCGGTCCACCGCCTGCACGGAACGGACGCGCTTGCGGTGGGTCTTGGTGATCTGCTTGACCTGCTGGGGCGTGAAGGCCTTCTTGTCCTTCAGCCACTTCGGGGCGTCGCTGGGTGTCCTGTCGAAGGATGCCGGCTTGGGCAGCTTCAGGTCCTGGAACTTGCCCTTGTCCTGCGGCGCGGGGGTGGCCGGGCCGTGCGGGGCGAAGGTGGAGATGTCGAGGACGAAAGGCTTCTTGTCCTGCACCGAGTCCTCGATGAAGTCCTGCCCCTTCCGGTTCACGACATCCGTCAGGTAGTCCTTCGGGTCGTGCCCGTAGTCGACCGTCTTGCCGTTCTCGTTGAGCGTGTAGTCGTACTCGTTGTAGCCGTTGCCGGCCACCGCCCACTCGTCCCAGCCGGGAGGCACATAGTTCTCCTGGCCGCCGACGGTCATGTCCGGCTCGTAGCCGTTGAGGTACTTGCCCATCATCGCCGTACGGTAGCCCTCGGCCTTCAGAGCGGTGGCGAAGGTCTTGTCCTCGTTGTCCTTGCCGTGAAAGGTGTCGAAGCCGCCGTCCGGCGGCGTGTTGGTGAACACCCCGGTGTTGTGCGGGAACTTGCCCGTGAAGATGGACGAACGCGAGGGGCAGCACAGCGAGTCGGTCACCGTGTAATTGGAGAAGGACGTGCCCTCCTTCTGCATGGCCTTCACGTGCGGCATGTAGTCCACCTGGTCCGACGACAGGTCATCGGTGACCACCCACACGATATTGGGCCGCGGCCCGGACGCCGCGGCGTCCGCCGTCTCTCCGCTGTCCTGCTCACTTCCCCCCGCCCCACCACCGGCACAGGAGAGGGTTCCGAGCGCCAGAGCGACCGTGGTCACCCACAGCGGGATCTTCTTGCGGGCATTACTGATGGACACGCCTGCTCCTTCTACGCGGTCGGGATGGAAACGGCCCCTGCAGGGCCCGACGCTGTCAAAGAAGTGTGGGAACTCGGTGGGAACACCGCGCGAGGCGGGTGGGAAGTGGCAGGAGCGGGCGGCGGGCGTCGTAGGCCGTCATCCGCTCGAAGAGCTGGGCGAGCGAGGTCTCCTGCCACGTGGCCAGCCCGCGCAGACCGCTCCAGTAGTGCAGGGAGTCCACCCCTCCGTCGTCCGCGGATACGGAGAGCTGCGAGACCCCGGGGTGCGCCGGAAGGAGCATGTCGTGGCGGCGCCTCTCGGCGAGTGGCGCTACAGCGCGACGAGGCGGACCACGCCGACCGAGGCGATGTCACCCCGGGCATGGGCTGCCCGAACTTCCCACCGGCCCGCGGCAATGGCCACGAGAGCCTGCTGCGGCAGGTCGGGATCCGGGGTGGTGAGATCGGCACCTGCAACGGCGGAGTCCATGAGCACGGCCGGGCCGCTGGTCTCCCACACCCCGCACTCCTCCCATATGGTGTCCGGGTCGTCCAGCACCTGCTCGGCAGCGGCGAGGAGATGGGCGTCGGAGTCGGCGCCGAGCCAGCGCACGAAGGCCCGGTGCTCGGGCAGGTAGCAGGTCATGGCCGGCTCGTCGCCCAGGACGAGAGCCAGGGCGCCTTCCTTTCCCACCGGGACGATTGCGGCAGGGTCTTCAGCCGCCTCGCAAGCGCGGTCGTAGTCGTCAGCCTCGCCCGGCACACCCAGGACCAGGCTCGCTTCCGTGCAGCCGTGCCAGAGTGAAAGTGCCGTCTCCGGGAGAACGATGAGCGGGCCGCCCATCGACTCGACCCACGTCGGTTCGGGCAGTCCGGGTCGGAAATGGTTCGTATCGCGGGATCGGGAGTGATGCATTACGCCAGTGTGCCGCCCCAGGCAGCCCTGTCCCGACAGCACAGCGCAGCACGGTGACAGACCGACCCGTGAGGGCAATGGCCGTGCAGCGGCGCGGCTTCCGAGCCGGCCGCCTTGATCGTTTTCCGGGTGGCGCTTACGCTCCCATGCCCATGGAGATGGGGGAGCCGGACCGCGGTCGCGGGCCGTGGCGCGACAGGCCGGTGCGGCGTGGTGCGATCGCGGCCCTGCTGGCCGGGGCGGCAGGGTTGGCCGTTCTGGGCGCGGTGCTCGTGGTGCTGCCTGGTGTGGTGGTCGAGCACGATCTCGCCGGGGCGAGCGTCGCTGCGCAGGACCGCCTCAAGGCGGTGAACGACGTGCGTACGACACTACTGCAGGCTGTGGGCGGCATGGTGGTGCTGTTCGGCGCGTACGCCACCTGGCGGCAACTGCGCGTCAGTCAGGCCGGGTTGCGTGCCACCCAGGAGGGTTATGTCACCGACCGGTTCAGCACGGCCGTCGACCAACTCGGCAGCGACAAACTGGAAACACGCATCGGCGGCCTCCACGCGCTGTGGCGGATCGCGGAGCACTCCGCCCGTGATCGCACGGCCATCATCTCCATCCAGGCCGCTTACCTGCGTACGCACCTGCCCTGGCCGCCTGCCGGAGCGCAGAGCCCGGCGGCGGACGTGCCCATCAACGACCTCGCGCCGCTGGAAGTGCGTGCCGCCGACGCCCAGGTGGCGCTGACCGGGCTCGGCGTGCTGCTGCAACAGCCCCGGGAGCAGCCCTGGGTCAACCTCAGCGTCACGGACC
>NZ_JBNNJZ010000759.1:0-3276 GCF_050270335.1 Streptomyces sp. NPDC059900 | reverse complement strand
CAACAAAGGTGCATTCTCTGCTAACGTGCGATGTCATGGCGGCGAAGACGGCCGAGCAAGGGCTCGTGGACCAATGGCGCGACATCCTCGCGGTGCACGCGCGCACCCTGTGCGAAATCGACGGCGCCCTGCGTGAGCACGGCCTCGGGGCGAGCGACTTCGAAGTGCTCGACGTGCTGTCCGAGGGCGCGGCGGCGGACGGCGATTGCGCCTATCGCGTGCAGGACATCGCGGGCCGGGTGCACCTGAGCCAGAGCGCGCTGTCCCGCCTCATCGGCCGCCTGGAGAAGGACGGCCTGGTGGAGCGCGCCATGTGCAGCGAGGACCGGCGCGGTGTGCGGGTCGTGCTCACCGGCAAGGGGCGTCGCCTGCACGCGCAGGTGCGGCCGATCCAGCGCGCGGTGCTCGAACGGACGCTGGGGCAAACGGCCTCCGCATAGCCGGCAGGCGCACGCTCCGCACGACCGGCGGGCTCACACCCCCGACGTCTGGCTCCAGAGCGCGCTCAGCGCGGTGTCGCCGGTGACGTGCGGGAACGGCCCCCGGTTCCACAGCGCGAGATAGAGCTGCCCGGCGGGGCCCGACAGCTCGCATTCCGCCCGGCCGCCGTCGCCCCGCTCCGTGACGGGCGGCTCCTGCGAGAGGCGCACGGTCCATACGGCGTCCGTGTCCGTCGCCCGTACGCGAAGCATGCGGGGCTCCTGCGTGCGCACCCGGCTGCGCGAGCGTGCGTGGAACCCGCGCAGCAACTCGTCGATCCCGTCCGCCGCGAACGCCGTGCCGATCGGCGACGGTGCGCCCCCGCGCGCGGACTCGGCGTCCACGCGGTGGATCGCCGTCTCGTTCGCCTGCCGTCGCGCCCAGAACGCCAGCGGGGACGGCGCGGGCAGGAACGCCCAGCACTCCACGTCGGCCGCGGCAGCCCGCAGCGTCGACACCAGGTCGCCGTGCGCCTGCCGGTACCAGTCGATCAGGGCGGCGCCGTCCAGGTCCGGCGGATCGCCGATGGGCCGCGGCTCCGGGTGCCCCTCGGCGACGAAGGCCGCGGCCCACCGGTGCACCGCCCCCGTGTGCCCCAGCAGATCGCGCACGGTCCAGTCGGGACAGGTGGCCACCTTGGCACCTGTCCCGGCGGTTTCGGCGGCGCGGGCCAGCAATCGGCCCTCGGCGTCGAGAACTTCGAGGTGCTCGGCAATCTCCATGGGGGGATTGTGCCGGACGCGGCGCGCTCGGCGGATCTCGAACGGGCAGTTCGGGGCCGGGGCTTGGGCGCGGGCGCTTCCTCCGGCGCCGGGCTTCCCCCTCTTTGGCCGGATCCCGCCGCGGCCGCGGCGGCCCCCTGCGGCAGGCGCTCGGCTCGGCGGGGGCTTTGCGGGTGCCACCCGTTGCGTTCCGGCCAGTAAACTGCGCGCGCTCAGAAGCGACGCGCGAGGCAAGGGGTAACGGTGGCAAACGGGGGATATCAGGGCTGGGGACCGGCGAACGGCGCGCCGCGGCCAGGCGGCGGCCCGGATCCGTACGGCCCGCCGCCGAACCCGTACCTGCCCCCGCAGCCGCAACCGGGCCCGCCTCCGCACCCGTACCCCTATCCGCAACCGCAACCGCCGCGGCCCGTCCGGCGGCGTTCCGGCTGTGCGCTGTTCTTCGTCTCGCCGCTCATCCCGGTGATCCGCTCCGCCCGCCGCCGCGCCGAGGCGATCTTCAACCAGCCGGGTGCGGGCCGCGTCGAGGACCGGATCGTGACCCGGGTGCAGCTGTGGCGCGCGATCGCCGGCGCGATCGCGAGCCTCGCCCTGATCTACGCCTACGGCGCGGACGAGGGCTGGAGCGGCGTGGCCAACGACGGCGTCGTGAAGGTGATCCTCGCCCCGCTGCTGCTCATCTTCACCGGGCCGCTCGTCGTTCTCGGCTTCATCCGCTACGCGCCCGCCCCGCAACGGCGCTTGCTCCGATCCCGGCTGCGCGCGCCGCTCAAGGCCGTGGGCTGGTACGTCGGCATCCTGGTGGGCGTCGGACTCGTCCTGGCGGGCAGCGCCGTCTTCCTGAAGCAGAACTACGGAACGCTCCTGAACGGCCTCGTGGCGCTCGCGCTGCTCATCGGTCTCGTCTGGCTCCTCCCGTTCCTCTTCTTCGCCTCCGCCTACGCGGCCCGCTACGCCTTCAACACGTCGAACGTGCACGCCGCTCTCCCGGCCGCGCTCACCGTCGTACTCGTCTGGGAGCTGATGCTCTGCAGTCTGGCGCTCGACGGCGGGCTGCCGCACGGGCCGCCGGCCGCACAGTGGTGTGCGGTCCTCGGCGGCCCGGTGTCCGTGACCGCGGTCGCCCTGTGGGAACTGCACCGGATGCGCACCCGCCACGGCGTCCGCATCCGGCCGTAGGGGCGATGCCAACGGGGGGTCAAATCCAGCCCAGTTGATAATTCCGCTACGGCTCACAATCGCCGGTGGCGGCAACCGGGGCAACTCGCGTCGTCACAGGTCACAGGGTGTGTCCACGTCGTCACGGCGTCCGGGGGCCCGCACTGGAGGGGTCGTCCAGTCCCAAAGGTTGAACACGAATTCCACACACCCCCTCTACAGGGCGACCCCGATGGTCTAAATTGACCGTGCTTCAGCTGTTCGGGCATGAAGCGACCGACAATCATCAATAGGTTCGGCGCTAGAGACAGGCAGCAGCCGCGTCCCCGGCGCCAGGCGCAGAGGTGGTCAACTCCGGTACCGGTAAAGGGACTTGGGTGCGGGGAGCACCCGGGGTCCGGACTGGTTCCAGGGCACCTCGAACGTCTGGCAGGTCACGCGAATCTGCTGCCTGTCAGGGTGAGTTGTGCCCATAGCGGCGAACCGGCCGTGATTTGCCATGCGCGGGAGGCGGGGGCCTCCCGAGGGGGAAGAACGGCGCAACGCGGGAGGCGGGGGCCTCCCGTAGGGGGATGAACAGCGCGGCGCGGGGGGCGGGGGTCTCCCGAGGGAACGACTTGCGACCTGTGGGGGGTCCTGTGCAGCAGGGGGAATTAGTCGACCCGTTTCCGCCGGCGCCTCATGGGCGCCTGGCGAACGGGACCATCAGCCGACCGGCGAGCGACTGGGAGCAGCGGTACCGACGTACCGTGATCACCAGCGACACGGTCGTCACCGCCTTCGTGGTGGCGTCCATCGGGATCTTCTTCGGAGCCCGGGACGCGGCCAACTGGCACGAGAAGTGGGGAATCCTCGCCTTCGGCACCGAACTCCTAGTGCTGGGAGCGCTTGCGGTGAGCCGGGCCTGGGCCCCGGC
>NZ_JBNNJZ010000758.1:0-3278 GCF_050270335.1 Streptomyces sp. NPDC059900 | reverse complement strand
GTCTCGGCCAGGTCGGTCAGAACCTGGTCGGCCCCCAGTTCGCTCAGTCCGGCGGCACGGTCCGGCGAACCCACCAGTGCCGTCACCCGGGCGCCTGCCAGCGCCGCCAACTGGACGGCGAAGTGCCCCACTCCCCCGCTGGCGCCGGTAATCAGGACGTTGCGCGCCAGCAGGGATCGCGTGCGCAGCACCCGCAGTGCGGTGACTCCGGCGATCCCCGGCGCGGCACCGTCGGCCAGATCCACGCTCTCGGGGACGGTGGCGAGCGCGGAGGGTCTGACTGCCACCCGCTCCGCCCATGCGTGGGCAGACATCCCCAGCGCGACGCGCGTACCTTCGGGTGGCCCCGAGCCGTCGGATGCGGCGCGCACCACGATGCCGGCCGCGTCGTGACCGTGCACGGCGCCGGCGGGCCACTGGTGCACGTAGTTCAGCTCTCCGAAGTTGAGACCGATGTGGCGTATCTCGACCAACGCCTCTCCGCTGGTCGGCACGGGCTCATCGACATCGGCGAACCGGACGGGACCGGACTCACCGTGATCCACCACAAGGGCGCGCATGGGTGTGATTCCTTCTCTCGTGGATGCGCCTGAACACTGGGCGCGGCAGCGGGCGGAGTGTGCGGATGCCGCACTGCCGCCTCCCTGAAACCCTACGCACGGCCTGCACAGCGACCAGCCCCGTGACAACCGATCAGTTGACGATCTGTGTCAGTGCGGCACCGAGTTGATCAGGACGGGGCCCGGCCGCGGTGGTGCCGCCCGGGAGCGCGGTGGGCAGCAACCAGAACAGCGGGGCGCAGGTCAGTGAACCGGCGCCGCCACACCGGCCCGGCCGCTGATCCCGGCCGGCAGCTCTACCACCGCCGGACATGGCAACAGGATCCGCCTCGCCAAGACGCCCGCGGTCCGAACCGCGCTCTCTCGCCCCCGGTTGACCCGCGCAACAAAACAACCGCAACGCGTGCTTCTCGCGTGAGCGGGCATCAGCCCACGAACCCACCGCTGTGCGGGTGGTTCATCCCGCGCCAAGGGGCTCAAGCCGGTTGAACCCGGCCAGGCGGGGCGCAATGGCGACGGGGAAGGATGCGCCGTCGGGCGTCTTGAGGGCCAGCACGATGTCGTGGTCGGGTTCACCGAATACCTCGAAGTGCTGCACGGTGCAGTGCTCCATCACCTCGCGGATGTACGGGTCCGACAGCCGCCAGTGGGCGCGGATGGCATCGGAGTCGCGGTAGAGCTGGAAGCTGTGCGCCAGCATCCGCTCCTCGTCAATAAACACCTCCACCATGAGCTGGGGCCCGTGCTCTTGAGCGAATGTGACCGCCTGCGCGATGGCGCGCCGGAAACCGTCGAGATGGCCGTCGACGATGCGCATCGTGTTGCGGAAGAGAATGGTGCTGCTGTCTGTGATCTCCATGCATCCAGCGTCGTACCTCAACCAAGATTGAGGTCAAGAGTGCAGCGCGGCCCGGGCTCCCGGCTGGAGACAGGCTCTACGCGCTCCCCTTCCGTCTGCTCGGCGAGAGGTTGCGCGGGCGTCGGCAGCAGGACGCGGCCACCTCCTGCAGCGCCGGGTCTTAGCGCGTTTCGCCGCTCAGCGACATCAAGGGCGCCCAGGTGTAGCGCAGATTCACGCCGTGGTCGTTGAGCCAGGCGATTTCGCGGTGCCGGAGTTCGTCCGCGGACTCCGGGGCGATGGCGCTGGGCCAGCGGACGAGTACCGCGGTGACGCCTCCTGTCTGTACCAGCTGTTTCACACGCCGCCAGCCTCCGCGCCGGGCCGGGTCGGGTTCGCCGTATGTGTCGGTGACGACCTCGGTGATCGTCAGTCCGCGCTCCCGGGCGAAGGCCTGCCCTTCTGTCTGGGCACGCTGTGTGGCAGCCCGAGGTTCTGTCCGGGGTCGGTCGGCGCATACGTACAAGACCACAGGCGAAGCAGGTGGACCCTGGGGATTCATGGGTGCCTTCTGTCGGTGAAGCGAGAACGAGAAGAAGAGGAAGAAGAGAGAGTCATGGCCCTGCGAAGGACGCGTGGCGAACTGGGCAGTACCGTCTGCTCCTTCGGCCGGCAGGTGGGGCGGGGAAACCGGTTCGGGACGCCACGGCGGCCGGATCCGGCCGCGGGAGACCCGTGGTGCCGTGCGGAGTCAGGGCCGCTGCCGGCGTCCGGCCGGTGCCGTGCCGTCAGGGGCCAGCCGTCATCTCGGCCCAGACGACCGTGCCGGTGGCCCGCGTCGAGCGTGCCGAGCCCCAGCGGTCCGCGAGTTGCTGGACGAGCAGCAGACCCCGTCCGTTCTCCTCGTCGGCCCCGGCGACCCGCACGGGAAGGCTGGCCGGGGCGCGGCCCTCGTCGTGGAGTTCGATGCGCAGACGCCGCCGGTTGCCGGTCAGCGTGATGCCGCACAGGACGCGGATGCTGTCGGTGTGGAGCACGGCGTTCGTGGTCATCTCGGAGACCAGCAGCACCGCGTCGCAGCTGGTGTCTTTGGGTACGTGCCAGGCCAGGAGACGGTCGCGGACGGCGTCGCGGGCGGTTCGGGCGCTGATGCGCAGGGCGGGCAGGTTGAACCAGTACTCGCGGCGCGGCGCGGTCGCG
The DNA here is from genome assembly GCF_050270335.1 of Streptomyces sp. NPDC059900. Taxonomy (NCBI): domain Bacteria; kingdom Bacillati; phylum Actinomycetota; class Actinomycetes; order Kitasatosporales; family Streptomycetaceae; genus Streptomyces; species Streptomyces sp. NPDC059900. The sequence continues at coordinate 680 of NZ_JBNNJZ010000758.1, read as the reverse complement.
GCTAAGGCGGCAGCCGTGGGTGGGGCCGGGGGCGTGGGGAGAGTCACGGGTGTCGCCTTCCAGCGCCCCTTCGTGGGGGTGGGCGCGGTGTCGGAATGCCGAGGGGTGTGAGGCGTATGCCGAGGCAGTAGCGCCGCGGTGGGGCATCCGGGGCGGCATCCGCCCCACCTTTCCCGTCCGGGCCGGATGCTGTGCCAAGGCTGTGCCCTTACCTCTCACGCATCAACTATGCGCAGGGCGGCGTGCACCCTGCAACCGACTCCCTGATAATTTCAGCGATACGTGTATCAGCATGGCGTCAACATCAACTCGCTGTCAGAATGATGCTGTTGACGGGCTATCGGGAGGTCGGGCGTGAGGGAGCAGCCCCGTTCCAGCACCAGCGCGCCGACGGTCCTGCGCATGATCCTCGGTCGTCGGCTGCAGGACATGCGGCTCGACGCCGGTGCCTCGCTGGAGGATGCGGCACGAGCACTGCGCGTGAAGACGCTGACGATCCGCCGGCTGGAAAAGGCCGAGGTCGCGCTGAAGCCTCTCTACGTGGAAAAGCTCCTGGAGACCTACGGCGCGGACCGCGGGATGATCGATGAGTTCGTCGACCTGGCCGAGCAGGCCAACGAGCCCGGATGGTGGCACTCCTACCGCGATGTCGTGCCCGGTTGGTTCACCGCCTACGTCAG
>NZ_JBNNJZ010000757.1:0-3278 GCF_050270335.1 Streptomyces sp. NPDC059900 | reverse complement strand
TTGCATCCGGACCCAAGCAGTCCGGCTCTCTACACCACACAGCGGGGCACTACCCCACGCCCTCCCCGGTCTGCCGGACATCCGCGTCTGCGCTCGTACGTCCCGGCGCTCGACAGCGGGCGCCGTAGGCCCTCGCGACGTGCCCTGGACGGCTTCGCCGACGCATCTCCACAGCGTCGGCGAGGCAGGAACGCCAATCTGCGGCGAGCAGGGCTTCTTGTGTCCCGGCCCGTAAGCGATGACGGCGTCTTGCCGAGCAGCGCAGCCGGTCGGGGCGTCGCCACGCGCGGTGGTCTGCCCGGGACGTGCGCCCCTATGTCGGCGGCTCCTTCTGGGCAGAGGCAGGTAGCGCGCACATCGCCCTGGTGAACCGCCAGTTCAGCCGGGGGAGGACGCGATGCCCCTGTCCCGTCGGGGCGTTGAGCTTGGCGTGCACGGTCCGGGAGTCCAATCACGACCGCGGACGGGCCCCCGTCCCGGCCCCTCGACTCGTGGACCCCGGAACAGCGACCGGGGGCTCCCGCACCACTCCCATGATCGTCCCGCAGGCGATAGCGTGCGCTCATGACTTGGCGGGGACCGACATATCGGATGGTGGATGGCGAGAGAATCGATGGGACCTGGTGCCACATCTGGCGGTGCTATCAACCAGGCAGTGAGTACTACCTCGACGACTTGATTGTCTTCGCGGACGGAGCGATCACCTGCGGAGAACGGACGGACCTGGCCGGCCTCGAGAAGATGCTGGCAACAGGCCAGCTGGCGGTGACCAACCCTGAGACTCCACCGCTTCCCGACCAATCATCGAAGTGGGCCTCCCGTCGCAGCGAAGCGCTGACACCAGAAGGCTTCCTTCTGGATGTCGCTGACCGCATCGAAGCACTCAACGAGCGGCCAACTGCCGGGCAACGCTGCCGGGATGCAATCCAGCGCTTCCAGCAGGACCCGGCCGAGTCCAACCGGGAACTTCTCCGAGCGGCATATCTGGCCGTTCCACCGCATCTTCGGATCTATGTCCTGGGAGATATGGACCGCCAGGACCGTCCCCTGCGGATCCTGCTCACGAAGTTGGGTGAGGCCGTCGACGGCGATGGCCCGGTAGTGACAGCGCAGATGCATCAGGACGTCCTGGACTACTTCGCCCGCGGAGATGAGGGGGTCCGGAGCGAGCAGGAGCGGCGAGCCATCCAGCATGCCGACGACCCTTCGGAACCCGGCCGACCAACTCTCGTCTCCCACGAAACGGTTTACCCCCAGGGGTGGCCCGAGCAGCCGGGGCTGTTCGTGCTCCGCAACGAGTACCCTGCACAGATCGTCTTCGGCGGCGACTCCTATGCGTCGGTACTGCACGGGTATTGGGCATTGTCGGCGGCCGATGCTTCTGACAGAAGCAGGATCCGGGATGCGGCCTCCGGCAGAGAGGCGCAGGACCTCGGTGGCCGGGCACTGCACCGGAGTGACTGGCCCGACATCCGGCTCGCGGTCATGGCAGAGCTCCTTCGCGCGAAGTTCACTCAGCACCCTGAACTCGCCCGGGTCCTCGTTTCCACAGGGGACGCCAGGATCAGCTATACCGGCCTCTCGGACTCCCCCTTCTGGAGAGATGTCCACGACGGCCGGGGACGCAACTGGATGGGTCGGTTGCTCGAGCTGACCCGCTCCGAGCTCGTTGCCCAGCAGTTGCTCCGGCCCGGAAGTTGAGCGTCCGCTCTGCCGGCCGGGCGAAGAGCTCGCCCATGGGACCCGTGAACGTGATCGGAACGCTCTGGGGAACATTCGGGTCTGGCATGGGCGAGTTCCTGCGAGTCGCGGTGCGGCCACCATCACCGCGGTGCCGGCGCATGAGGCATCCCGGAGCGAGGGCAGCCGGGACGATCGGCTCTCTGCCCCCGCCGCCATTCCAGTAGGGCGGACCGGCAGAACCGCGCCGGCGCGAAAGGTCCGCGCGCATCCGTACGGCGGTCGCGAGGAGGGCGCCGCCGTGTACGTGTGTGGCGCCAACTGGTTTGGCCGACCCGCATTCCGGAGTCCGGTCGCGCAGGGATCACGGGCCGTGCGTGCCCCCGGTCGCACGGGCCGGGGGCTTGACCGGTGCGTGGTCGACGGCATGTCCTACGGTTCCGGAAGGCATCCGGAGATTTTCGGATGACGAGTCGACGGAGGTGGGGAACATGGCCGGGGACGGCGCTCAGCGCAAGGCGACCACGCGGAGCCCGGACGGGCCGGCCAAGGTGACGATCGCCGGGATCGCGCGGGAGGCCGGGGTCTCGGTCCCGACCGTCTCGCGGGTCGTGAACGGACGCTCCGATGTGTCACCGGCCACCCGCGCCCGGGTGGAGGAGCTGTTGCGCCGGCACGGCTACCGGCGCCGGCCGCCCGCGCCCGGGGACCGTGCGGCCCTGCTCGATCTGGTCTTCAACGACCTGGACAGCCCGTGGGCCGTGGAGATCATCCGCGGTGTCGAGGAGGTCGCGCACGAGGCGGGGGTGGGCACGGTGGTCTCCGCGATCCATGACCGGGCGGGCGCGGCCCGGCAGTGGATGACCAATCTGCGGGCCCGCGCGTCCGACGGCGTGGTGCTGGTGACGTCGGTCCTGGAGCCCGGGCTGCACGACGAGTTGCAGCGCCTGGGCGTGCCGCTGGTGGTGATCGACCCGGCAGGATCGCCCGCGAGCGAGGCGCCGACCGTGGGCGCCGCGAACTGGGCGGGCGGGATGGCGGCCACCGAGCACCTGCTCGGCCTCGGGCACCGGCGGATCGGGTTCATAGCGGGCCCGCCCCGGCTGCTGTGCTCGCGGGCCAGGCTGGATGGTTACCGGGCCGCGCTCGACGTGGCGGGCGTGCCGGTGGACGACGGGCTGGTCGTGCCCGGTGACTTCTACCACGCGTCCGGATTCAGCGGCTGCCAGCGGCTGTTGGATCTCGCCGAGCCGCCTACCGCCGTTTTCGCCGCCAGCGACCAGATGGCCCTTGGTGCGATCGAGGCGCTGCGCCGGCGCGGCCTGCGGGTGCCCGAGGACATGAGCGTCGTCGGTTTCGACGACCTTCCGGAGGTGCGCTGGAGCGCGCCGCCGCTGACCACGGTGCGCCAGCCCCTGTCCGACATGGGCAAGTTGGCGGCACGCGCTGTTCTCGACCTGGCGCGCTCGGTGGCACCCGTATCGCCGCGCATCGAGCTGGCGACGGAACTCGTGGTCAGGGCCAGTACGGCGGTCCCGCGCGAGGAGTAGCGCGGCGGGCACCCGGCGGGGGGGGGGGGGGGCCGGTGTTTTTTGTGG
>NZ_JBNNJZ010000756.1:0-3308 GCF_050270335.1 Streptomyces sp. NPDC059900 | reverse complement strand
CAGTCATGTACCTGCCCGATCACGAGATGTGTTCGGGCAGTTCACGTATCCGGATGATGTGGAGATCCCATGGCTCATCTGCGTTCCAGACGTCGCATCGCGCTCAGCGTGCCCCTCGGTATCGCGCTCGCGGCGTCGGTCGGCTTCGCGCCGGGCGTCGCGACCGCGGCCCCCGACGCTCCCGCCTCCGCGTCGGCGAAGGCCGAGGCCCCCAAGCTCGCGTACGTGGTCAACACCCGTACGGACTCCAAGACGATCGCGTACGTCAAGAAGGCGATCGCCAGGGCCGACGGTTCCGTGGTCGTCGCGTACCCGAAGATCGGCGTCATCGTCGCGCACTCGGCCAACCCCGACTTCGGCAAGCAGCTGCGCAAGGTCAAGGGGGTCCAGTCCGCGGGCGCGACCCGCACCTCGCCCCTGACGGCGGCGGGCACCACGGAGGAGGGCGCACCGACCCTCCTGTCGAAGGCCGACGCCAAATCGCTCAAGGCGCAGGCCGCCGCGGGCGCCGAGCCGCTCGAGGCAGACCAGTGGGATCTGCGCGCGATAGGCGCCGACAAGGCGGCGAAGATAAACCCCGGCAGCAAGAAGGTCACCGTCGGCGTCATCGACACCGGAGTCGACGACACCCACCAGGACCTGGCCGCCAACTTCTCGGCCTCGCAGTCGGCCAGCTGTGTCGGCGGCAAGGCGGACACCTCGCCCGGCGCCTGGCGCCCGGAGAAGCCGGACCACTACCACGGCACGCATGTGGCCGGCGAGATCGCAGCGGCGCGCGACGGCGTGGGCGTCGCGGGTGTCGCGCCCGGCGTGAAGGTCGCGGGCATCAAGGTGGCCGACCCGGTCAGCGAGCTGTTCTACCCGGAGAGCGTCGTCTGCGCCTTCGTGTTCGCGGCCGACAAGGGCATCGAGATCACGAACAACAGCTACTACGTGGACCCCTGGCTCTACAACTGCATGGACGACCCGGACCAGCGGGCCATCGTCGACGCGGTCAACCGGGCCCAGCTGTACGCCCAGAAGAAGGGCACCCTGAACCTCGCGTCCGCGGGCAACTCCAACCACGACCTCGCGGCCGACGAGATCCTGGACGACTCGAGCCCCGACGACTCGACGCCGGTGCCGCGCACCATCGACCCCTCCGAGTGCTTCGACATCCCGACGCAGCTGCCGGGCGTGGTCACGGTCAGCGCGACGGGCGTGCAGAACCTCAAGTCGTACTACTCCACCTACGGCCAGGGCGTCATCGACGTCGCGGCTCCGGGCGGCGACGCACGGCAGATCCCGGCCGACACCCCTTCGAAGAACGGCCGCATCCTCTCCACGATGCCGGGCAACCAGTACGGCTGGCTGCAGGGCACCTCGATGGCATCGCCGCACGCCGCGGGCGTGGCGGCGCTCCTGAAGTCGACGCACCCCAAGGCGAGCCCCGCCGAGATCCAGCGGCTCCTCAAGAAGCAGGCCGACAACCCGGGCTGCCCGACGACTCCCTACGACCCGGACGGTGACGGCAAGGTCGACGCGGTCTGCGAGGGCGGCAAGAACAAGAACGGCTTCTACGGCAGCGGGATCGTCGACGCGCTCGACGCCGTGAAGAAGTGAGGGGCACGCGCAGCATGACCGCACCTTTCACGCGCTCCCGGCGCGTGCTCGCACTCCCGCTCGGCATGGCGGTGGCCTCGGCCGTCGCCTTCCTGCCGGGCACGGCATCGGCGCAGCCCGACGCCGCGTCCCGGCCGGACGGCCCCGTGTCGTCCGTGGTGTCGGCGCTCGGCTCGTCCCTGACGGACGGCGCGTCGATGAGCTATGTCGTCAACGTCCGCGCCGGACACGGTGGTTCACTGTCCGCCAAGACGTCGGCGTACGTGAAGAGGGCCATCGCCAAGGCAGGCGGCAAGGTCGTCATCGCGTACGACAGGATCGGCGTGATCGTCGTCCACTCGTCGGACGCGGACTTCGCGAAGAAGATCCGCGGGGCGAAGGGCGTCGCGTCGGCGGGGGCCACCCGCACCGCGCCGCTGTCCGCGCAGTCCGACGACGCCCTCGAGGCCGACCGGCCGCTGACCGCCGCGGAGGCCGAGAAGGCCGCCGGGCGGGCCGGGGCGGGCCAGGACGAGCTCGAGCCGCTCCAGTGGGACCTGCCCGCCATCAAGGCGGACAAGGCCCACAAGGAGTCGCTCGGCAGTTCCAAAGTCACCGTCGGCGTCCTGGACTCCGGCGTGGACGACACGCACCCGGACATCGCGCCGAACTTCGACGCGAAGGCGTCCGCGAGCTGCCTGGGCGGCGTGCCCGTGCAGAAGGACAGCGCGTGGCGTCCGGTGAGCGGGGAGAGCGACCACGGCATGCACGTGGCTGGCACGATCGCCGCCGCGAAGAACGGCACCGGCATCACCGGTGTCGCTCCGGGCGTGAAGGTGGCGAGCCTGAAGGTGGCCGAGCCCGCGACCGGCATGTACTACACGGAGGCCGTGGTCTGCGGCTTCATGTGGGCGGCCGAGCACGGTGTCGACGTCACCAACTCCAGCTACTACACCGACCCGTGGCTCTTCAACTGCAAGACGGACGCCGACCAGAAGGCCCTGGTCGACGCCGTCGGGCGGGCCACCCGGTACGCGGAGCGCAAGGGTGCGGTGAACGTCGCGGCGGCCGGGAACGCCGAGACCGACCTCGCGCAGGACGAGATCGTGGACGACTCCAGCCCGGACGACACCACTCCGGTGCCGCGGACGATCAAGACGAAGGACTGCTTCGACCTGCCGTCGCAGCTTCCGGGTGTCGTGACCGTCTCGGCCACGGGCGCGAAGGGCATCAAGTCCTCGTACTCGAACTACGGCCAGGGTGTCGTCGACATCGCGGCGCCGGGCGGCGACTCCACGAAGTACCAGACGCCGGACGCACCGGCCACGGACGGCCGCATCCTGTCGACCCTTCCGGGCGGCAAGTTCGGCTACAAGGCGGGTACGTCGATGGCGTCCCCGCACGCCGCGGGTGTCGCCGCACTCATCAAGTCGGCCCACCCGCACGCGTCATCGGCCAAGGTGAAGGCGCTGCTGTACGGCGAGGCCGACGCCATGAAGTGCACCGATCCGTACGACATCGACGGTGACGGCAAGGTCGACGCGGTGTGCGCGGGCGGCAAGAACAGGAACGGCTTCTACGGCGTGGGCATGATCGACGCCCTGGACGCCGTGCGGAAGTAGCCTTCCCGCGTGAGGAGTCGGGCCGGGCGGTCGCGGACCGCCCGGCCCTTCGCGAGAGGATCTCGTTCCATGTATGAGTACAAGGACTCCCGGTTCGTCCAGGCC
>NZ_JBNNJZ010000755.1:0-3314 GCF_050270335.1 Streptomyces sp. NPDC059900 | reverse complement strand
TCGCAATCGCGTACGTCCATACTGTGCCGGTCATTCGGGGGGAGACCGGTGCGGTGAGTGGGCGGCGCATGCCCGCCGTGGTGCGGAGCGGCCGGCATCACGGGATGGTGCTCGGGGCCGCGGGGCTCGCCGTCCTGCTGGCGGCGACCGTGCTCGCAGCCCTGGTCGCGCTGACCGAGAACGCGGTCGAAGGCGGGGTACGGCAACGGCTCACCGCGGACCGGGAAGCCGTCGTCGAGGTCGCAGGGCGCTACGGCGCCGACAGCGTGCGGCGGTTGGACGGCGACGTACGGGCCGCCGTCGACCGCACCTACGGCGACGTGCCCCACCGCACCCGCCTCGCGCTGCGGGCACCGGCCGCGCGCAACGACGAACTCGCCGTGACCGAGGCCGGGGGCCGCCGCCGCGAGGACGCCACCGTGTCCGTGGTCGCGCTGGAAGGGGCGCGGTCGCACGCCCGGCTCGTGGCGGGGCGGTGGCCACGGGGTGACTCCGGTGGTGCGGGTGGTTCGGATGGCGTGGCCGGTCCGGCCGATGCGGCGGGTGTTCCCGTGGAGGCTTTGCTGACCAGGGCGTTCGCCGCCGAGATCGCGGTGCGGACCGGCGACGAGGTGGTCGTCCGCGGTGCCGGTGGGCGTGCGGTGCGGCTGAAGGTCGTCGGGCTCTATACGACCGAGGGGCGAGCTCCCGCGGTGTGGGCCGGCCTGAGCAGTACGTTCGGCACGGCCGACTCCATCGCGCTCGCCGCGCGCGACGCGTTCACGGCACGGCCGGGGCTCGCGAAGGACGCGGGCGCGCTGTGGCTCGGCGTGCCCGAGGCGGGCGGGCTGCGGCTCGGCGACATCGGGCCGCTGGCCGAGCGGGCCAGGAAGTTCGGCGGCAGCGACTCCTCGCTCTCCGTGCTGCGGGGCAGGGGACCCGAGGCCGGCCTGACCGTCTCCGCGGGCCTGCGCAGGGCGCTCGACCGGCTCACCACGCCCATCGCCGTGGCCCGCGCCGGGCTCTACGTCCCCGCCACGCTGCTCGCTGCCCTCGCGGTCGCCGCCCTGGTGCTCACCGGGCGTCAGCTCGCCGAACACCGGCGGCCCGAACTGGCGTTGCTGGCCGCCCGGGGTGCGGGCACGCGGCGGCTCGTGGCCTCCGCGGGCGTGCAGTGGGCGGTGATCGCCCTTCCGGCGGGGGTCGCCGCGCCCTTCCTCGCGGGGCCGCTCCTGAGGCTGCTCGAAGGGGCGGGGCTGCTGCCCGGCGGGGTGCCGGACGCGGCCGTGGTCGGTGCCGCGTGGGTGGCCTCCGCCCTCGCCGTCGTGGTGCACGGATGCGCGGTGCTGCTGCCCACCGTGCGGGTGGTGCGGGACCGGCGCGCGGTGAGCCGCCTCCGGCTGCGGGCGGGGAGGTTCGCGGGGACGCAGCGGGTGGGCGCCGATGTGGGGCTTGCGGCGGTCGCCGTCCTCGGGTGGCTGCAACTGAGGCAGTACCGGTCGCCGGTGACCGGGGACGGCGTCGACCCGGTGCTCGTGCTCGCGCCCGTGGTGATGACCACCGCCGCCGCGCTGCTCGTGCTGCGCCTGCTGCCCCTCCTGACGCGGGGCATCGATCCGCTGGCCCGGCGGGGCAGGGGGCTCGTGCTGCCGCTCGGCGGCTGGCAGATCGGGCGGCGCGCGGCACGGCACGCGGGGCCCGCCCTTGTGGTGACGCTCGCCCTGGCGGTGGCGGCGCTGAGCAGTACCGCCCTTGCCGTTCTCGACCGGGGTGACCGGGATCAGGCCGCGTTCGGCGTGGGCGCCGACCTGCGGATCGAGCCGGGGGAGAGCCTGCCTGCCGGGGAGCGGCGTGCGACGTACGCCGCGCTGCCGGGCGTCGACGCCGTCACTCCCGTGGTGACCACGGAGGGCTACATCGGGCAGGACGCGGTGGCCGTGACCGGGATCAACACCGGGCGGGGGCCGGTGCCTTCGCTGCGGGGCGATCTGGCGGCGCGGCCCGTGCGGGAGCTTGTCGCGCCGCTGGGGGAGGGGGTTGCGCGGCATGGGCTCGCTGTGGCGGGGTCAGGGTCGCGGCCGGGGTCGGGTTCGGGGGAGCTGCCGCTTCGGGTGCGGCTGTCGGTGGGGGGTCAGGGCCGTGCGGTCGTACCGGTCCGGCTGACCGTCTTCTTCGAGGACGAGGACGGACTCGTCCACTCAAGTGCCGTGATTCTTGAAGAAGGCGGCGATCGGGTGGTGCCGCTGAAGGTGCCGGTCCGCAGTGGTGGCGGGAGTCTGCGGATCCTCCAGATCGACCTGAGCATGGCGGGGGAGACGGTGCGGCGCACCTACCGGCTCCGTGTCGACCGGGTGCCGGGGCTCACCGAGGAGGCCGGGTGGCGCGACCTGCGCGAGGACGCACCGGACCGCTACGGGGCCGGGTGCCCCGGCGCGGAGCCGCCGCGCGGGACGGTGGGGGAGTCGCCGGGGCCCGTCCTGTGCCAGGACCGTCCCGGCGCAGGGGTGCTGCTCGACGCGGTGCTCAGGGGTCCCGATACCCGGATCAAGTACCCGACATGGAACGTCCGGCTCGGCACGGACAGGGCCAAGGGGCGCCCCGCGGCGCCCGCTCTCGCCGACCGTGCGCTGCTGGACTCCGGGGCGGTACGGGTCGGGGACGTCGTGACCGTGCGGCGGAGCACGGGCGGCAGTGCGCGGCTGAAGATCGTCGGGCGGATCGCGGCGGTGCCGGGCCTCCCGCGCGACCGGCCCCGGCTGCTCGCCGACTCGCGCGCGATGGCTGCCCAGTTGGTGCTGAGCGGGGCGCTGCCGGGGGCGGAGAGCGTGTGGTGGGCGGGGGCGCGCCGGGGCGATGCTTCCGCCGCGTGGCAGGCGGTGCGGGACCGTCCCCGGCTCGGTACCGCCGTGGACGTGCCGCACGCGCGCGTGCGGCTCGGTGAGGATCCGCTGCGGCGCGGAGCGCGGGCGGGCCTCTGGCTCTGCCTCGCCCTCGCCCCGGCGTTCGCCGTCATCGCCTTCACCCTGCATACGGTGCTTTCGGCGCGGGCCAGGGGGCGGGAGTTCGCGCTGCTGCGGGCGCTGGGGGTGCGGCGGGGGCAGCTCGCCGCGTACCTGTGGACGGAGCAGTTGGCCCTTGCGGGGGCGGCGGCGCTTCTGGGCACGGTGCTCGGGGCGGGGCTCGCCGTGGTGATCATGCCGGTGGTGACGGTGGACGCGTCCGGTGCTCCGGTCTTCCCCGCCCTGCTCACGGAGGTTCCGTGGGCACGGGTCTGGCTGGTGGCGGGCGGGGTGACGCTGGTGATCTGCGGGGTGGTGAGCGGGGTGGCCCGGCTG
>NZ_JBNNJZ010000754.1:0-3326 GCF_050270335.1 Streptomyces sp. NPDC059900 | reverse complement strand
TCTGGCGGCCCTGCCGTGCCGCCAGGGCCGCCCGGCCGATGGGGTGGAAGAGGGCGAGGGTTCCTTCGGGGCGCACCACGCGCCGCAACTCCCGCAGGTTCGCGGCCGGGTCGGGCAGGTGGGAGATCAGGCCGGCGCCGAAAACGGCATCGAGCGTCCCGTCGCGCAACGGGAGCCGGGTCACGTCCCCGAGCAGGAGCCGGCCCGCACGGTCCCTGCCCGCCCGTGTGGCGGCCTCCAGCATGGCAGGAGTCAGGTCGATCCCCAGGACGGTTCCCCCGGGCCCTACGACCTCCCTGAGCGCGGGCAGCGCCCGGCCGGTGCCGCACCCGGCGTCGAGGACGCGGCCGCCGGGCCGCAGACCGAGTTCGCACGCGGCGGCGCGATAGGCGGGACCGTCGTCGGGGAACCGGTTGTCCCAGTCGGCTGCTCGGGCGGAGAAGAAGTCGCGGACACGCGTGTGGTCATCGCTCATGTGGTCATGATTGCTTAACGACACGCATGCGCGTCGGGGGCACACGTTCGAGCGTGATGCGGTCGTTCAGGTTCGCGTCTGCGTCATATTGCAACACCTTTCGAACTGCGCCCCCGTTGTGCGCCCCTGCCCGGACTAGCGTCCCGGAGCCATGGGACACCTGGACCACGCCGCCTTCGGCTGGCTGACCCCCGTGCTGTCGTACGTGATGGCCTGTATCGGCGCCGCTCTCGGGCTGCGCTGCACCGTCCGTGCGCTGGGCGCGTCGGGCACGTCACGCCGCAACTGGCTCATCACCGCGGCCTCCGCCATCGGCACGGGCATCTGGACGATGCACTTCGTGGCCATGCTCGGCTTCGGCGTCACCGGCACCGAGATCCGCTACGACGTGCCGCTGACGATCCTGAGCCTGATCGTCGCGGTGGCCGTCGTCGGGATCGGCGTCTTCGCCGTCGGCTACGGCCGTGACCGCGGGCGTGCGCTCGCGGTCGGCGGGCTGACCACCGGGCTCGGCGTGGCGAGCATGCACTACCTGGGCATGGCCGCGCTGCGGCTGCACGGCGACGTGCGCTACGACCCGGTCCTCGTCGGCCTCTCCGTGGCCATCGCCGTCCTCGCCGCGACCGCGGCCCTGTGGGCGGCGCTCAACATCAGCTCACCGCTCGCGGTCGCCGTCGCCTCCCTGGTCATGGGCGGGGCCGTGAGCAGCATGCACTACACCGGGATGCTGGCCGTGAGCGTGCGGATCACCGAGTCGGGCGCGGCGCTGCCCGGAGCCACGACCATGCAGTTCATCTTCCCCCTTGCGGTCGGTCTCGGCTCCTACCTCTTCCTCACCTCGGCCTTCGTCGCGCTGTCCCCGACCTCGGGGGAGCGTGCCGCCTCCGTGGCGGCCCAGCAGCCGGCGGGCGGCGCCGCCGGCTAGCGGCCACCCGGACCGGCCGCGCCCGGCCCGACACCCGCCCCGAATTCTCACCGAGCGAGGAGGCCATGCGTACACCCCGTAGAACCCCCGACCCGGCTGACGGCACCGCGCCGGCCACGCCCGGGGCCCCGGCACGCGGCCGCCGCGCACATGCGGGAGCGCCCGCCGACGAACGGCCCGACGCCGAAGCCCCCTCGCACCCCGGGCCGCCGGCCGCCTCCGCGCGCGGACGATCGTGGTGGCCGCGGCCCCGCACCGTCCGAGCCAAGATCGTCTGCCTGCTGATGGTGCCGGTCGTCTCCCTGCTCGCCCTGTGGGGATACGCCACCGTCACCACCGCACAAGACGTGGCGCAGCTGCGGCAGTTGCAACACGCCGACGCCCGGGTGCGCGGGCCCCTCGGCACGGCCGTCGCCGCACTGCAGGCCGAGCGGGCGGCCGCCGTGCGCTACGCGACCGAGCCCGCGTCCGACCGTGGCAGCGAGCTCAAGAGGCAGGCGCAGAGCGCCGACCGGGCGGTGGACAAGCTGCGTCGCGGCCAGGGCCGCACGGTCGCCGACGGCGCCGGCCTGCCCACCGTCGTGGCCTCCAGGCTCGCAGCCTTCGTCTTGGCGGCCGAGGGCCTGGACGCGGTGCGCGCCGACGTGCTCGATGGCCGTACGGGCTGGGATGCCGCCTACGGCCAGTACACGAAGGCCATTGCGGCCGCCTTCGGAGTCGGCGGCGCGCTCACCGGCATCCAGGAGGCCGAACTCGGCTCCGACGCGCGCGTGCTGCTCGAATTCTCCAGGGCTTCCGAGATGCTGGCGCGCGAGGACGTCCTCCTGTCCAGCGCCCGTATCGAAGGCTCCCTGGACGGAGAGCGGCTGCGGCAGTTCACCGGGGCCGTCGACACCCGCCGGACCCTGACCGACGCGGCGGTGCCCGATCTGCGCGGGCCCGAACGCGCAGCCTGGCAGGACCTCGTGCAAGGGAGCGCGTACGCCGACGTGCGCGCCGTCGAGGACAAGGTGCTCGTCGCACCGCCGGGCAAGTCCGCCGCCGCCGCGGCACCGGCCGCCGCGTGGGACAGCGCCCATGCCGCAGTGCGCGACGATCTCCGCGCGATCGACGCGGGAGCGGCCCGCAGCGCCGCGGACCGGGCCGACCCGTTCACCCGCGGCCTGCTCACCCCCGCAGGCGCCGCGGTACTCCTGGGCCTCCTGGCCGTTGCCGCCTCGCTGGTCATCTCCGTACGCATCGGACGCGGCCTGGTCGTCGAACTGGTCAGCCTGCGCAACGGAGCCCTGGAGATCGCCCGCCACAAACTCCCGCACGCCATGCGCAGACTGCGCTCCGGCGAGGAGATCGACATTCACGCCGAAGCGCCGCCCGGCCCGCCGGCCGAGGACGAGACCGGGCAGGTCTCCGAAGCGCTGGGCACGGTGCACAGGGCGGCCCTGCACGCCGCCATCGAGCGCGCCGAACTCGCCAGCGGCATCTCGGGCGTCTTCGTCAACCTCGCCCGCAGGAGCCAGGTCCTCGTCCACCGGCAGCTCAGCCTCCTGGACAGCATGGAGCGCAGGTCGGACGACCCGAACGAACTCAGCGACCTCTTCCGTCTCGACCACCTCACCACCCGGATGAGGCGGCACGCGGAGAGCCTGATCATCCTCTCCGGAGCCGCGCCGGGACGCGCCTGGCGCATGCCCGTCTCCCTGACCAACGTCGTCCGTGCGGCCGTCTCCGAGGTCGAGGACTACGCGCGCGTGGAGGTACGACAACTCCCCGCCGCCGCGGTCGTCGGCACCGCCGTCGCCGACCTCATCCACCTCCTGGCCGAACTCGTCGAGAACGCCGCCCAGTTCTCGCCGCCCCACACCAAGGTGCGGGTCAGCGGAGAACCCGTCGGCAACGGCTACGCCCTGGAGATCGAGGACCGCGGCC
>NZ_JBNNJZ010000753.1:0-3334 GCF_050270335.1 Streptomyces sp. NPDC059900 | reverse complement strand
GTCGGACGGTCGCGCCAGGGGGGAGGCGACCGCCCGGCTGTGCTCGTGCCGCTTCACATCACCTTCCGGCAATTCACCGGGAATGCATCCGAGAGAAGGGAAAAGGTCATGCGTAAGCGTGGTTTTCTCGTCAGCGCGACACTGGGTTCCGCGCTCTTGGTGGGAGGGCTCGCAGCCCCCGCCCAAGCCGCCCCGTCAGGCTGCTCGACGTGGCAGACCAGTCCCACGTTCGCTTACGGATCCTGCAGTGTCGTACCGCCCGGCGACATGTGGCGTCTTGGCATCCGGTGCTCGGACGGCGACTACGACTGGTCCGCGTGGAAAAAGACGTCGCAGCGCACGAGCCTGCGCTGCAACAACAGCGGGGCGGTCATCACCAGTGCCTGGATCGACCCGGCCAACTGACGCACTACGCAAGCCCAGTTCCGCTCCGTCACTCACTCCAGGAGGTCTCTCATGCGTCTGCGCAGTGCTGTCGCGTCCGTCGGTCTGGCGACCGCTATCGCCCTCGGTGTGATGTCCGTTCCCGCACAGGCGGCACCGACCGGGTGCGATTCGTGGAGAACGAGCTCCACGTTCGCATACGGCGTGTGCAACGACATGTCGCGCGGCGGCTGGTGGCGCCTCGGCATCCGTTGCTCGGACGGCGACTACCTCTGGTCCAGCCCGAAGGACACCACGCAGCGCACCAGTCTTCGCTGCACCGGCGGGTCCGTCATCACGCACGACTGGATCGACACGTTCTGACAGCCACCCACCGAAACGGCCCCTGCGTGTCGGGGCCTTCTTGACCATCCAAAGCCCACGGCATCCGCAGGCGCGGGTGCCGTGGGCCTCGTCATGACCGCCGCACGAGTCTCAGCGCCCCAGCCTCCGCTGTGCGTCGAATCGGCGCAGCACCCGCACCACGCGCCACACTCCGCACGCTGCTCCCGCCACTGCACCGGCATCCCGTAAGTTCTCGCGTGCCGGACCAGAAACGCCGAAGACCAGCGTGAAGGCCACTGCGAGGGCGAATACGGCCGCAGCCAGCAGGGCGCCCGTCACCAGGGCGAAAACGATCTCCACCGACATCGCGTCCTTTTCCCAGCGCGACTCACGCCCCATATCCATAACGCAAGTCTCGCACCACGGCCGGTCGCCGCGTCAGTGGTCCGCCGGAGAGTCATGTGGTGTTGCGTCGTCAGCCGCAGCCCCGGCACTCTCTGTTCCCGCAGACTTGAAGAGGAACCCGTGAAGATCGCAGTATTCGGCCTCCCCGGCACCGGCAAATCAACCCTGGCCCGCGAACTCTCCATCCGTACCGGCAGCCGTGCCACCAGCCTGGATGCCGTGCTCTTCGCTCCCGGCGGCACGCTGCCGCTGGACGACTTCCGCACCGAGGCCGCCCGCATCACCGACGGACCGGCGTGGATCGTGGAGGGCAACTACTCCAAACTCGCCGACATCGTGTGGCATCGCGCCGACGTCCTGGTCTGGCTCGACTACCCCCTGCCCGTGATCGCGTGGCGCGTCTTGCTGCGGTGGATCCGCCAGGTCACGGGCCGCGAACCGAACCCCAACGGCCTGACCTTCCGACGTACGTTCACCGCACGGCGATCCGTGTGGCGCAACGCCTGGCGCAAGTACCACGCCAACCGGCCCCGCTACGCCCGCCAGGCCGGCGAGGCGGCCTCAATGGGCGTACGCGTGCTGCGTGTTCGCAGCCCTCGCCAGGCTCGCAGATGGGCGCACGAACTGAGCACGGCCGGCGAGTCCGCCAGGCCCCGCTAGGCGGGGCGGGTCAGTTCGTCGCGGGCGGGTCAGCTCGCTGCGGGCGGGTCGTCGAAGCTGGCGAAGTAGGCGGCGGCCATGTCCTCCTCACCGTGTCCGGCCGCGGCGGCGCGCGCGAGGCGGTCGGCGCCCGCGGCGGCGACGTCGAGCCGGATTCCGTGCCGGCGCCCCGCCTCGACGATCAGGTCTGCGTCCTTGACGGCGGTATTCACGGCGAACTGGGCCGGGGACAGCTGGTCATCGAGTACGAGAGCGGCCTTGGCCCGCAGGTAAGGGAGGTCGAGCCCGCCGCCCTCGATGGCGTCGAAGAAGCTCTGCGGATCCACCCCCAGGGCCTGTGACAGGGCGAGGACTTCACCGGTCGCGGCGGTGGCGGCGATGACCCAGCTGTTCGCCACGAGTTTCAGCCGGGTCGCACTGCCGGCGGCCCCGTCCTCGCCGGTCCATACGGTGCGGGCGCCGACCGCGTCCAGGACGGGCGTCACGGCGGGGCGCTGCTCACTCGGACCGGCGGCAAGGACGACCAGCTGCCCGGCTTCGGCGGGCTGCCGGGTGCCGAGGACGGGGGCGTCGAAGACGACTAGGCGGTGCTCCCCGGCGAAACGGGCCAGGTCGCCGATCGCCTCGATGCCCGCGGTCGTCGACTGCACCCAGGCCGTGCCGGGGCTCAGGGCCTCGGCAGCCTGCTGCATGACGTCCAGTGCAGCGGGGCCGTCGTACAGCATGGTCAGGACGACGTCGGCGCCGGTGACGGCCTCGGACGGGGTGTCGGCGATCTGGATGCCGTCGGCGGCGAGGGGTTCGGCCTTGTCGCGGGTGCGGTTCCAGGCGCGGACGGTGTGTCCGGCGCGGGCCAGGTTTCGGGCCATCGCCGCGCCCATGATCCCCGTGCCCAGGACGCACACGGTGCGCGTGACGCTCATCGCCCCGTCTCCTCGGACGCGGCGCGGACGAGTCCGTCCTGCCATGTCTTGTGGCCGGTGCCGGTGCCGGTGCCGGTGCCGGTGCCGGGAAGATACTTCTCGGGCCAGGTGATCGCATTCTGCGTGGTCATGCGGGGGTCGTCCTTTCGGATACGGCGGGCTTTCGCCCCCTCATCGTGTCAGCCGGTCTCCGGTAGATGTCCTGCTTCGTGCCGCCGTAGGAACCGGGCACGCGCGGCATCGTGGGCGCCCCGCAGAAGCCGCACCACGGTCTCCGTGGTCCTCTCCCCCGGACTGACGACACACACCCAACCGAGCGCGCCGTACACCGGATGCGGCAGCACGCAGTCGGCGGCTGCGTAGTCGCCGGGGTCGCTGATGCCGCGCGGCTCCTGCCCGGTGAGTTCCCGGAACGTCGCACGGTCGACGTGAATGTTCACGCGCCAGCGGCCCGGAGGGTCGAGGTCGGAGGCGACGTCGTCGGGGTAGTTCTTGGTGACGATCGTCCCGTACGGCTGAACGTTCTGCGGCATCTGGCCGTCGGGGGCGTAGTAGAAGAACGCGTCTCCCCACACGAGCTCGGGGAGGTCGTCTCCCGGCCCGGGGGTAACCACGAGTGCTCCGTCGAGGCCGCGCAC
>NZ_JBNNJZ010000752.1:0-3346 GCF_050270335.1 Streptomyces sp. NPDC059900 | reverse complement strand
TGCAGCGCCTCCCTCGCACCGCCGAGCACCGCGCCGACACAGACCCCGGCGAGCACCATGACCACCGGCGAGGAGCCCTTGCGTGTCGACCCGAGGGCGAGCACCAGGAGCGTGACGATCAGAGCTCCCGCGAACGCGAACCACATGTAGCCCTGGGCTTCGCGGACGCCGAGCAGGCCCACGGCGACCGTCACCGCGAAGGACGATCCGGCGTGGACGCCGAGGACCCCCGGATCGGCCAGGGGGTTGCGGATGAGTGCCTGGATCAACGCGCCCGACAGACCGAGTGCGACGCCGACGACCAGACCCACGATCGTGCGCGGCAGCCGGAAGTCGCGGATGGCGAACTGGTCGGGGTCGGAGGAGGGGTTGACCAGTGCGTCCCAGACCACCGTGACCGGTATCGCTGTGGAACCGACCATGACGCTGAGCACCATCAGCACGATCAGCACGGCGAGGGCTGCGACCATCCCGATGACGCGGCGGCGTCGCTGCGGGACCGGGGCGGCGCCCGTTGCCCGGGCGGCGGCTGTCCCGCGGGCAGCCGCCGCTTGCGTTGCGTCCACGAGCGTCATCCGGTCGCGGGCAGCGTGGTGAGCGCTTCGTCGAGCGACTTGTGCATCGGGGCCTTGCTCACACAGGTCATGGCCTGATTGCACCGGCTGGCGAGGGCGCGGCCGTCCTCGGCCTGCGCCGGCGACTTCCAGAGGGGTGTCAAGGTCATCGCCTTGCTCTTCTTTCCTTCGTTGTCACGGGTGAGGGGCAACGCTGGGCGCAGGGCGTGGGCCGCGTCGGCGTCTGGGCTTCACTTCGTGGGAAGCGTCGCCAGAGCGCTGTCGAGCGAGTCCAGGTACTGCAGGACGGGCCCGTAGGAGTTGTTGCCGGGGCAGAAGACTCCGAGCGCGCGATCGGAGGTCACGGTGGGCAGCGCCTTCCAGGTGTTGGTCTTGGTCACCGGCAGGAAGGGCTTGGTCGGCCGGCCTTCGGCATCGACGGGGTAGGTGATCACGTCGTACTTGGAGAGCTCAGCGATCTGCTCGAACGGCAGGGACTCGTAGGCCAGGGGGTCCTTGCCCTCGGCCGCCTCGGGCAGGTCGAGGCCGATGTCGTCCCGGGCGATCTCGGAGCAGCCGATGTCGGCGATGTAGAACGTCCCGGGATCGCTCCAGTCTCCGCGGGAGACGTCGACGAACTTGGTGTCGTCGATGGTCTTGCCGTGGGTCTTCTTGATCTTGGCGATCTTCTTCTCGAACTTCGCCTTCTGCCGGCCGAGTTCGTCCGTGACGTTGCCGGCCGTGGCGATCTCGTCGGCGAATTCCTTCCACTCGGTGTCGAGGCCCCAGAGCACCGTCGGGGCAACCGACTCAAGCCGCTTGCCGACCTTGTCCCAGTCGTTGGAGTGGAACTGGACCAGGATGAGGTCCGGCTTGAGGGCGGCAAGCTTCTCCAGGTCCACGTCACCACCGCTGCTGCCGACGACCTCGGCTGCCTCGTACGCGGTCTTCTGTTCCTTGGGCAGTACGGCGAGGTCGGAGTCGGACACCTCGGTGACACCCACCGGCTTGCCGCCGAGATCGATGAAGGGGAGGTTCGTGTTGCCGATCGTGACGATGCGCCGGGGGGCGGCGGGGATCTTGACGGTGCCGTTCTCGGCCTTGACGCTGCGGGTCTTGGCGGACTTGTCGCCGCCGGTCTCGCCGGCGGCCTTGTTGCCGTCGCCGTCGCTGCCGCAGGCGGTGAGGAGGAGTGAGGCGCTCATCAGCGCGACGGCGACGGACATGCCGCGTCTCGTTGTCAGGGTGCTGCTCATGGTGGTCTTTCTTTCTCTTCTGCCCCGGGCGCAGGGGTTTGCCGGGGTGGAGGGGAGTTGAGGGGAAGCTCGGGCGGGTTGGGTTGAGGAGAGGGGAAGTCGAGGGGATCAGTCGGCGGTGGAGCGGACGAGTTCGTGGACGGTGGTGCCCAGGCCGACGGTCCGCGCCGACCTGCGCGTCAGGCCCGCCCGTGCGATGACGGCGTCCAGCTCGGCTGCGGTACGCAGGCCGGAGCCGTGGCAGACGAGCCCGATGAGGTCTTCTTCGCCGTCGTGCTCGTCAAGGTCGTCGGTGTCGAAGACCTCCTCGATCAGCAGCACTCGTCCGCCGGGCGCGAGGTGCTCGGCCGCCCGGCGCAGCGCATGAGCGGCGTCGGCGTCGGGCAGGGTTTTGAAGGCGCGGCTGATGAGCACGGCATCGGCCGCCGGGCCGGGCTCGAAGAGGGACTGTTCAACGACGCCGACCCGCGTGCGCTGCCGCTCGTCGGGAATCGTGTCGGGCAGGTCGCGGCGCAGCCAGTCGGCCTGGGCGGGCAGGGCGCAGATCGTCACACGCAGGCTTTCGTGGGCTCCGACGTACTCACGGGCGTGCGCGCCCGCGCCACCGGAGTGGATCACCAAGTGCCGGACTCCGGCGAGCAGATCGGACGTGGCGATCGATCCGGCCAGCGCGGGCTGGAACTTCGCCAGGCGCTCCAGGTGACGGTCCTCGTAGTCCTGCTCGGCTCGCACTTCGGCGAAGGTCTGGCCGGTGACCGAGGCGTAGGCGGGCCGGCCGGTGCGGACCGACTCCGTAAGTCCGTACAGCCCGAGCATTTCGCGACCGACCACCCCTGCGGAGTGCAGCCGGTCGGCGATGAAATCGAGCGTGAGGACATCGCCGACCGGAGTCAGGGCGTAGCGGCCCGGCTCTGTCTCGGTCACCACGTCCAGGGTGTGCAGATAACGCAGCAGCTTGCCCAGAGCGCGCTCGTCGGCACCCGCCTTGGCGGCCAGCTCGGCCACGCCGGTCATGCCACGGGAGAGCAGATCGGCAACGCCCAACTCGACGGCGGTACGGATCGCGAGCGGCGCGACGAGCTCGGTCAGGTCGTGGAGCTTCTGGAACGGGGTGACCGTCCTGTCCGGATCGGGCACCGCCCCGTCGCTCTCCAAGGCGACGACCGCGGAGCGGCGCCAGTATCCGGTGAAGTCGATGTCCTCCTTGGGCACCCCACGGTCTTCGACCAGGTGGCGGCGGATGTCCCGGACGGCCGTGTGCTCGCCGGCCAGCCACACGAATGCCTGGCCCGGCCACCACCGCGTACTGCGGACGGCCTCGGTGAGCAGCGAATCACCCGGCGTCGCGCCGGGCCGGACCAGCCACGTCACGACCACCCCGGGCAGCTCGCGCAGCTCCTGGCGGTGGGCATCCTCGGCGATCTCGATGAACACCTGCGCCCGGGCGTCGGCCGGAAGCTCGTCGAGCAGGCGGCCGATCGCGGGGAGCGCGGTGTCATCTCCCGCCACGAGCCACCAGTCGGCGCCGGCCGGGAA
>NZ_JBNNJZ010000751.1:0-3362 GCF_050270335.1 Streptomyces sp. NPDC059900 | reverse complement strand
GGGAAGGGGCGGGTGGGTGGGAGCAATCCGCCGCTGAGCGACGGCCGAACCCCCGACCACCCGTGGTCAGCGACCCCCAAAGAGCGACCGCCGCAGCCTGCGCAAGGGAGCGAAGAGGGAGACCCTTCGCACACGTGCACCTCGGCCACTGTGGTCATGCGCACCCCGTGAGGTCAGCTCACGCATCAGCAGCGTCGCCTCGGCCGTCTCGCGCTGCGGAACGGCGGGGCCGCCCAGCACCGAGAGATGGCGGTCGAGACGCGAGCTGGTCGCGCTGCTCCCGCAGGTGATCGCAGGGACACGCGCCCTGCTGCGCACCGTTATCTGTTCCATGTCACTCCCCACCCGTACGAGGGCACCCGGCCCAGGGCAGGTTAACCCTATCGCCCCCGCACGACACTCGTGTATCCCGGTCACGGGATTCACCTACCCCGTAAGGAGGTTGACGATTACTCTCCGAATCCATCTGATTCCAGGGCGAGTTGGACAAGAGGGGCAGAAGTGGGCCGCTCTGAGCCCCCGTCGGGCTCCGTGGTCACTGCCAGTGACCTGCCGGACGCACGCACGTCCGAGGCGATCACGGGCGTTTCGCCGTCCAGCAGCCCCAGGGAGCGGGGGGCCGCGGCGGGCCGCAGGAGCCACAGTTGGTGCACGCGCCCGGGAGGCGGCGGCCCGAGCCCTGTGACGGTCACCACGGCGCGCCGCCTGGACTCCGAAGCGACGACGCTGATGCCGCGCCCCCACGCGTCCCGCTCCCCGGCCGCGCGGGCGTCCGGAGCCGTGAGGACGTGGGCGATCTCACGCGCCTGGGCACGCTCGCGGTCGAGCCGGTCCCCGGCGCGCAGCGCCTGGAGGGCGAGAACCGCGGACACCACGAGCACGAGCACGGCGAGGACGGCGGCGGGGAGAAGGAGCACGCGGGTGCGCGGGGGCGCGCCGCGGGTCACGGGCGCCCGCGGGGGCGGCTCCTGCTCCGTCGTGCGTACGGCGCTCAGCACCCGCTCGCGCAGGCCCGGCGGCGCGGGCATCGCCGCCGCACCCGCCAGGCGTACGGCGCCCTCGGCCAGCTCCCTGGTCTGGGCCAGGCAGGGCGCGCAGCGGGGCAGATGCCGCTCGAAGCGCCGCAGTTCGCGGGGCGCGAGGGCGTCCAGGGCGTAGGGGACGGCCAGGGAGTGCACACGCGGGACGGGCAGCAGCTGCATTTCCGCGGGCCCGCCGAAAGCCCGGCTGCCGCCGGGCCGCCTGCCGCTCTTCATGCCGCGCCTCCCGTCGCGGTGCCCAGGCATGCGCGCAGCCGCAGCAGCCCGTCCCGCATCCGCGTCTTGACGGTGCCGAGCGGAACGGAGAGGCGCCGGGCCACTTCCCGGTACGTGTAGCCGTCGTAATAGGCGAGGGTGACGGCCTGGCGCTGGAGGTCGGTCAGGCGCCGGAGGCAGCGGCGCACCCACTCGCGCTCCAGCCTGCCCTCGACCGCCTCGGCGACCTGGTCGAAGGCAGGGACCTCGCCGCGCTGGGCCACGCGCCGCTCGCGGTCGCTCGCCGCGCGGACGCTGCGCACCCGGTCCACCGCCCGGCGGTGGGCGAGCGTGAGGATCCAGGAGAGTGCGCTGCCGCGCGCCGGGTCGAAGCGGGCGGCCGTCCGCCAGAGTTCGAGCAGCACCTCCTGGACCACTTCCTCGGACTGCGCCGGGTCGCGAAGGACGCGGCGGGTCAGTCCGTAGACCGGTCCGGAGACCAGCCCGTACAACTCCTCGAAGGCCTGCTGGTCGCCCTTGGCGACCAGTGGAAGCAGTTCGTCGGGCCCCATGCGTGTCCCCCTCACCTCTTCCCGGCCCCGGCGGCATGCGTACGTCCGGGGCCGGGCGGCTCACTGTCCGGTCGCAGCGGGATTCGCGGCGGGAGAAGCGGGCGGATTGGAAAACGGGCCAATCCGCCGGGCCCCTGATCCCCGAATGGCGTTCGTCAGGCGGCCACCGCGCACCGCGCGGGGTCGCGCGAGGAAAGTTAAGGACGGACGCGATGACAGCTATCGCCAAGGGCCGGACGGGGCGGCGCAGCAGGCGCGGCCTCGCCGCGCTCGTCTGTGGCGCACTGGCAGCCGGGGGGCTCGCAGCCGCCGGCGTGACGGCACTCGAACCGGGCGCGGCAGGCGCCGCGAGCCACCGGGAGGCCCCGCTGATCTCCGGGCAGCCCCAGTACGACAACACGGACGTGTACGCGTTCGTGAGCCCGGACAAGCCCGACTCGACGACGATCGTGGCGAACTGGCTGCCCTTCGAGGAGCCCGCCGGCGGTCCCAACTTCTATCCGTGGGCCGACGACGCCCAGTACGACGTCCACATCGACAGCGACGGCGACGCGCAGGGCGATCTCCTCTACCGGTGGACGTTCGACACGAAGACCAAGAACGGCGACACGTTCCTCTACAACACCGGGCCCGTGACGAGCCTGGACGATCCCGACCTGAACGTGACGCAGACGTACGACCTGGAGCTGATCAAGCTCAAGGACCAGAAGGTCACCTCGACCACGACGATCGCCGACGACGTGCCCACGGCGCCGTCGCACGTCGGCAAGGCGTCCATGCCGGACTACAAGAAGCTGCGCGACCAGGCCGTGACCCCGGTCAAGGGCGGCGGCTCGACGTTCGCCGGGCAGGCCGACGACCCGTTCTTCCTGGATCTGCGGGTGTTCGACCTGCTGTACGGCGGCGACCTGTCCGAGGTCGGCAGGGACACCCTCAAGGGCTACAACGTCAACTCACTCGCCCTTCAGGTGCCGACCTCGCAGATACGGCAGTCGGCCAAGCAGCCCACCGTCGGCATCTGGTCCACGACCCAGCGCAAGAACGCGGGCGGCAAGTGGACCCAGGTCTCGCGGATGGGCAACCCGCTGGTCAACGAGGTGGTCGTGCCGCAGAAGGACAAGGACAAGTTCAACGCGTCCTCGCCCTGGAACGACGCGGACTTCCTGAAGTACGTGACCAAGCCCGAGCTGCCGAAGCTCCTGGAGAAGATCTACAAGCTGAAGGCGCCGGCCGAACCGCGCAACGACCTCGTGTCGGTGTTCCTGACGGGCGTGAAGGACCTCAACCAGCCGCCGGGCGTCCGGCCCGCCGAGGCCCTGCGGCTCAACACCTCGATCAAGCCAGCGGACTCGCCGAAGCGGCTCGGGGTGCTCGACGGCGACAACGCCGGGTTCCCGAACGGGCGGCGGCTCGCCGATGACGTCGTCGACATCGAGTTGCAGGCCGTCGAGGGCGAACTCGTCGGGAACAAGAACGACCTGGGCGACGCGGTGAACGTCAACGACCGGAAGTTCGGCGGGACCTTCCCGTACGTGGCGCTGCCCACGTCCGGGTC
>NZ_JBNNJZ010000750.1:0-3367 GCF_050270335.1 Streptomyces sp. NPDC059900 | reverse complement strand
GCACGCGGGACACGGACAAGCCGCACGACACCGACGTGTTGCGGCTCAACCCCGCCTCCGGAGCCGCCGAGAAGGTCACGACCCTGCCCGGCAGGCATCAGCTGACCGGGAACACGGGGGACCGGATGGTCCTGGCGGGGGAGAGGGAACCATCGGACGAGAACCTTCGGCTGACCACCGTCAACGGCTCGGGAGCGCAGACCTCGCACACCTACCGGATTCCGGGCATGGAGGCCGGTAAGCCGGGCGAGGTGGCCGAAACGGCTGTCATCGGTGACCGTCTCTTCTCCGTGACGTGGCAGGGCAAGGCCACGGCCTACTCCCTGACCACGGGAAAGACTCTGTGGGCCGCCCCCGTGGGCATCAAGATGCCTGACGAGGACTCGTTCACGGGCATCGCGGATCCCGTGGTGTCGGAGCGGCAGGGCGTCGTGTACTTCCTCAACCCGAGCGGAGATATTTCCGCCCTCGATCTGCGCACGGGCGAGAAGGTCTGGCAGGACCACGTCGACATCGGCAAGCCGGGCCCCCTCTTGGCACCGGCGCCCCAACTCCTGCTCTACAAGGACGCACTGGTAGCCCATCAGGGAAGCAAGATGGTCTCCCTCCTGCCACGTACCGGAGGCTGACCCGGAAGATCGCGGCCGGGGCGGTAATGAACTCGCCCCGGCCGCGCGCTGTCCTTATCCTCACCGGAGCGGGGCTGCGCCGTCCCGCAGGTTGCGGTGCCGTGGCAGAGCGGCCCATTGCGATCGGCGTGCGGGAAGCCCCTCGCACGCCGACTGACGGGAGCCGGGCGGGCCTTGCCCTTCCCTGTCCGCGGGTTCGAATCCCGCCGGTGCCGCAACCGACCGGCACGAGAGCCGTGCGCCGCCGCCCGTCCGCACCGACTGGAGTTCGCATGAACGCCCCCGCCCCCGCCGCTCCGGTCTTCGTCGGACCGGAACAGACCGCAGCCGCAGGGCGAGGCCAGATCAGCGTCCTGTGGTCGCTCGGCGAGCGTACGAGGGACCTGGACGCCGACGTCGTCCGCCTCGCGCCGGGCGCGAGCATCGGAGAGCACACGGAGGAGGAGTTCGGTGTCCTGCTCACCGTGCTGACGGGCGCCGGCGTACTGCGCACCCGGGACGCGACCTGGCAGCTCACGCCCGGCGCCCTCGCCTGGCTTCCCGCGGGCACCAGCCGCCGCGTGGACGCGGGCGACGAGGGGCTGGTCTACACGAGTGCCCACCGCCGTCGCCCGGCCCCCGGCGCCGGTACGCCCGGCGGGTCCGAGGCCGGTGAGCCGGTGTGCCTGCTCGGTCGCGTCTGCCCCGCGTGCGGCGGCCTCGCCGCCGAACGCGACGCCCGCTACTGCGCCCGCTGCGGAACACCGCTGGCCGACTGACCGGCCAGGCTCACCAGAGGCTTTCAGCCGGCGGCAACCGGCGTACGACAGGAGCTCTTCACGATGCCCGACACGAACGCGGATGGTCCCGGCGGCGCGCAGGACGTCCTCTCCGGTGACCACCGCTCGGCGCACCTCCTCGCCGAGAACGTGCACTGCGTGCTCGGGGACCGCCTCGTGCTGCGTGACGTCTCGCTGAAGGTGTCACGGGGCGAGCGGGTCGGTCTGATCGGTGAGAACGGGCGGGGCAAGTCGACGCTGCTGCGCGCCCTCGCCGGTGAACTGCCGCTGCAACGGGGTCAGGTCGTACGGGCGGTCGCGGGCCAGGTGGGCTTCCTGCCCCAGGAGCCCGGCTTCCCGGACGGTGCGACCATCGAGACCGTACTGGCGCGGGCGACCGCCGAGTTCGGTGAAATGGCCGAACGCATGCGCGCCGCCGAGGAGTTGATGTCGTCCGGCACAGAAGATCTGGGCGACGTGCTCGGCGAGTACGGGCGGCTCCAGGACGAGTTCGCCCGACGCGGCGGCTGGGAACTCGATGCCCGGGTCGGCGAGGTGCTCGATGTCTTCGGCCTCGGCGGCCTTGACCGGCTTCGGCCCACCGCGACCCTCTCGGGCGGCGAGCGCTCCCGTCTTGCGCTCGTCGAACTCGTTCTCGCCGAACCCGCCGGGCTGCTTCTGGACGAGCCGACGAACCACCTGGACGACCGTGCGGTGGACTGGCTCGTGCCGTGGCTGGCCCGCTATCAGGGGCCGTGCCTCATCGCCTCGCACGACCGTGTGCTCCTTGACACCGCCGTCACCGCCATCGTCGACCTGGACGGCTCGCGCGGCACCACCGTGCGTTATGGCGGCGGCTACCGCGACTACCTCGACGAGCGCGCCGCGGCACAGGCTCGCTGGTGGCAGGAGTACCGCGACTGGCGCCAAGAGCTGGCGGAGACCCGGCGGCGCCTGGACAAGGCCGCCCGATCCGGCCGCACCTTCAGCGGGATGCGGGACAGCGACAAACTCTCGTACAACCTCGCCGGAGGCTCCGCCCAGGCCGCCGCCGCCCGCGCGACCCGTGCGGCCAGACAGCAGCTGGGGCGCCTCCTCGACGAAGAGGTGCGGCGTCCGCCCGAGCCGCTGACCTTCACGGCGCCCAAGAGCGATCCGCGGCGCGAGAGCGCGGAGCTGCCGGGCGACGGCGTGCTGCTCCGGGCCGACGGCCTGGTCGTGGGCGACGTGCTGCGGGGCGTGGACCTCGCACTCACCCCCGGTTCCCTGCACGTGATCACCGGGCCGAACGGCGCGGGCAAGTCCACCCTCCTGTCCGCCCTGGCCGGCCTGCGGACACCTGATGCGGGAGCGGTCGAAGGTGAACCAGGTCTGCGCATCGGCTACTTGCCACAGGAGAGCGACTTCTCCGGGGAGCGGCGCGGCGTCCTTGAGACCTTCGCCGCCCACCGCGCCGCCTATGTCGAGGACGCGGCACGGGAGCTGACCCGCTTCGGCCTGTTCGGGAGCGCGGACTTCGATGTTCCGGTGAACCGGCTCTCGGTGGGGCAGCTGCGGCGGCTCGAACTGGCGCTGCTGTTCTCGCGGCGCCCGGACCTGCTGCTGCTCGACGAGCCGAGCAATCACCTCAGCCTGGCGCTGGTCGAGCAACTGCAGGCCGCAGTCGAGCAGTTCGCGGGCCCGGTCGTGATGGTCACCCACGACCGGGCCCTGCGCGAACACCATCGCGACAGCCTGCTCCAGCTGGTCGACGGGCGCCTGGTCCGCCCGGTCTAGTTGTCCACGTCTCCGTACGTCGTGCCGACCTTCAGCCCGTCGATCCAGTTGATGACCCGCTTGTCCTTGACCTCGGAGCCGTAGGAGCCGAAGCGGGTGTCGTTGCCCAGGTCGTCCCAGGTGCGGCCGGAGAACTCGGCGACCTTGGTGCCGTTGTAGATGGCCGTAAAACAGCCGGTGGAGGCGTAGGAGTATGTTTGTATT
>NZ_JBNNJZ010000749.1:0-3381 GCF_050270335.1 Streptomyces sp. NPDC059900 | reverse complement strand
GCCGGAGGCCGTCGCTGCCACCACCGCCGACCGTGATCTACCAGATCTCGCCGACCCACTCGGGGTGGTCGACGAACGGGTTGCGGTTGTGCTGGAACTGGTCGTAGATGACGTCGTTGCGGTTCTTCTCGAACGCGTCCGGCGGGTCCTCGTCGCTCCACTGCTTCAGCACGGAGAGGCGGCCGATGGCCGGTGCGCTGCCGTTGTCGACCTTGTCGTTGGGTTCGAGGTCGGCGAAGCCGTCGTCGCCGTCGTAGCGCACGGCCATGTAGAGGATCATGCGGGCCACATCGCCCTTGACGGCGTCACGCGGCTCGAAGGAATCGGAGTCGGTGTAGTTGCCCGGCGCCTCGCCGACCTCGCTGCCGCCGTTGTCGAAGTCCTTGTTGCCGCGGGTGCTGTTGACCGAGACGTCCGTCGGGCGCAGGTGGTGGATGTCGGTGCCGGGACCGGTCGAGGTGCCGAAGTCGCCGTGGGACTTGGCCCAAGTGTGCTCGCGGTTCCACTGGTCCGGGTCGCCGCCGTTGCTGTCCTTGCTCTGCGAGCGGCCGGTGTAGAGCAGGATCACGTTGCTGCTGTTGTCCGGGTCCTGGTCGGTGACCTTGAGCGCGTCCCAGACCTGGTCGTACGACAGCTTGGTCTGGTCGCTGATGATCGTGTGCAGGGCGCTCTTGAGCTCCGGACCGGTCTTGCCGAGCGCGTCCTTGTAGTACGTGTCGTCATAGGCGCCGGCGGTCGCCGCGGACGGAGTGGGGTCCGTGGTCGCGGCATCGGCGGCGGCCGGGACGGTGATCCCGACGAGGACCGCTGCGGCCGTCAGGGCCAGCGGTTTCCAGCGACGTATGTGAGGGACGGGCATGTGGGGGTGTCCTCTCCCGGAGTTCCCGCGCACCGCGGATCCTTCCGAAAGGACCCGCGTTCTACGCGAGTTGACAAGTGGGTCAACGGGAGAGTGGCACGGGTGGGCGCATCACTGTATGAACGTTGTGCGTCGACTCTGTGACGATGTCGTGGACACGACATGCGTGGCGAATGGGTCGATCTGCGGACGCACCTACGGCCGCGACGGTCTACAGGGGCCGGACGGTGAGGATCTGTTGTGCGTGTCCGACCGGGCCGTCGACGTCATGCAGGACGGTGCTGGTGATCCCCTGGCCGGTGGGGCCGAACGTCACCGTGGTGTCGAGCCCGGTCCAGCGGCCCCCGGGCTGCCGGTGCAGGTGCACGGTCAGGTCGACGTTGGGGAACATCCACTCGGTGGGGGACTGGCGTACGGCGATGCCGTTGGCCGTGTCGACGAGCGCGACGAAGGACGCGAGAGGGCTCGCGCTCTGCCCGGCGACGAGGTCGAGAGGGGTGGAGATCCAGGCCGTCGTACGGCCCGGCTGCGGGGGAGCCAGCGGGCGGACGTCCACGGAGGCGATGTACCCGCCCGGCCATACGGAAGCCATGTGCCAGGGCGCGAGCTCTTCGGGCGCCGTGAGCTTGTCCGCGCCGCCGCCCGCGACGGCGGTGGTGTCGGCGGAGGCGAGGAGCCAGGCCCTGGCCCGTACCACCGGACGGCCGGCCATCAGCACGACGGCTTCGAGCAGTTCGATGGTGCGGCCGGGCCGGATGCTCTCCACCCGGATCTCGCACTCGTCGAGCGCGAGGCGTCCGAGGATGTCGAGGCTGATCCGGGAGATGACGAGGCCGTTGTCCGGCCGGTCGGCCAGGTACCGGTCGATGGCGTGCACGATCAGGCCGCCGAGCGGGCTGAAGTGCATCTCGTCCGTGTCCCAGGCGCCGCCGGCGTGGGGCGTGGGCTTGTAGCGCCGCTCGTCGATGGGCTCGTAGTAGCTGCCGGTGTTCAACGGGGTCCCTCTCGGCCTGCGGGTGCGGAACCGGCGGCCGCGGGCTGCTGAGCTGTCCGGGGTCCCGGTATCCGAAGATCGTACTGGCCGGGTGGAGGGCGGGGCGGGCGGCAAGGGTCCTAGTGCAGGCCGTTGAGGTAGTGCTCCCCGATGTCGCGGAGGCGGTGCTCGGCGGAGCTGTGGGCCGTCAGGGCGCGGGCGTTGCGCCAGAACCTGTCGAGGCCGGGGTCGGCCGAAGGGGAGGGGGCGGGTGTGTCGGCGGTGAGTTCGAGGACGCGGGTGGTGACGTGCAGGGCGGCCTTGGCTGTGACCGCTTCGGCCGCGCCCACGAGGAAAGCGATCTCGGCCCGCTCGTCGGCGCCGAGCGCGGGCCCCGCCTCAAGACCCCTGGCCAGTGCTTCCGTGGCGCGCTCGACCACTGCCGCTGCCGTGTGCGCCGCCGTCGCCAACTCCCCGTAGGCGAGCAGCAGATAGGGGTCGGCGGGCGGCGGCCCGCAGTCCGCGCCGGTGTCGAGCGCCCCCACCAGGGCGGGGCGGGGCAGAGCGCGGCTGATGTCGCGGGCCTCGGAAAGCGCGCCCTCCGTGTTGCCCAGGCCGACCTGCACCAGCAGCAGGCGGCGGGTCAGCGGGGCGAGTGCGGTGAACGGAGAGATCTCGTGCTCGTCGACGGGGACCGTGCCGAGCACCTGGTGAGCGGCGATCGGTACGTCGTCGTAGCTGACGGCGCCCGCACCGCTGAGGCGCTGGCCCAGCAGATCGTGCGCGGGTTCGGTGGAGACGCCGGGGTGGGCGGGGTTCACATGGACGACCACCCATTCGCCGGTGTCCGTGCGCCGCGCCGTGTGCACGAGCCGGTCCGCTACGGCGACGCCCGCGGTCAGGGTGCGGCGGCCGTGCAGGACATAGCCGTCGGCGGTCGGGGTGAGCGCCAGGTCGGCGCCCGTCTGGGCGTCCGGCAGGTCGATGGCGCCGCCCCAGAGCCACTGCTCGTGCACGGCGCGCAGTTCGAGTGCGGCGGCGCTCTCCGGCGCGGCGAAGAGGCGCGGGCTCCACGACAGGGCGTGGTGATGTGCGAGGAGTTCGGCGATGGAACTGTCCGCCGCCGCGATGTCCCTGACCGCCGTACACGCCGTGCGCCAGTCGCTGCCGCTCTCGTCCGCCGCGCCGGATCCTGCCTGCGCGGGCGGGGTCAGGAGGCCGGGCAGTCCCGCCTCGCGCAGCCGCGAGACCTCGTCGAACGGGGGCTTGCCCGCCCGGTCGCGCAGGTCCGCGTCGACCGCGAGGTCGTCGGCGAGTTCCCGGACGACGCGCGGCGAGGCGGAAGGGGACAGCGTTGTCACGGGACGCCTCACAGATTCCTAGTTTCCCTACCTGATTGATAGGAATACTGGTCACGAACTCCCGGCGCGGCAAGAGGGCGTTCAAGGGGCGGACGGGCTTGTCTCGCCTTATGGGATCCCGGTGGGTGGTCGTGTGAGCACCCACCGGGCCGTCGTACGGGCGTCCTTCTTGGAGGCCGGCCCGGGAC
>NZ_JBNNJZ010000748.1:0-3402 GCF_050270335.1 Streptomyces sp. NPDC059900 | reverse complement strand
GTCCCGGCGCGGCGGCGATGCGGAGGGGCTTCTGTGCGTCCGGGTGGCTCAGGCGGATCAGGGCGAGGTCATCGTGGTTGGGTCCGGTGTTCTCGCCGTTGCGGTAACCCGGATGGGACACGATCTTTGCGATGGACCGGACCGTGCCCCCGGACGTCCTGCGTTCACTGCCGATCCGCACGGTGCCGTCCGGAGTGACCAGCGCCGGGTCCACGCAGTGGGCAGCGGTGAGCACCCACTGAGAGTCGATCAGCGATCCCCCGCAGACACCCTTGAACGCGGGATCGTCCACGCCGGTCACCGGGATCGACACCATAGAGGGGTAACGCTGCGTGGAATCCGTCCCGTTGACGATGGCTTCGGCGCCGCCGGTCATCGTGGCGGCGCACGCTGTTGCGGCCAGGGCCACCGCGGCGGTGCGCGCCACCGTGCGGCGCGAGGGCTTCGAGCTGAACACTGGTTCTCCGATCGGACGAGCAGGTGCGACGTGCTCAGCCTCCGCGATCAAGAGGGACTGATCCATCCGGTCAGCGGGTCTGTGCGCGGTCAGGGCAGCGGGTCCCTGCGGGGTGGGGAATACCCCCGTCACCTCTGCCGGGCGTCGAAGCACCGGACAACGAGACCGCGCGACAAGGTGCCGGCCGGGAGGCTGGGCCTGACGGCGATCCGGTGCCCCAACTCGCCGTGCGGCAGGGGGTTAACCCCACCACCGATCCGGTTGGCCGCCCCATCGCTGCGGTGCACCCGGGGCGAGCATCGTGGAATGACACCGCAGGCCCGGACGACGAAGGAAACCGCATGCTCAAGCACAAGCGCGCGCTGGGTGGCGCACTCACACTGGTCGTTGCGATGGGAATGGCAGGGAGCGTGTTGCCGGCCACCGCCGCCGCGGCCACCGGCGCGCAATCCACCGTAGGAAAGCCCGCGCGCCACACCGACGAGGCGCGGCTGCGCGCCCTGCTGCACCAGCTGACCACGGTCGACGGCGCCCCCGGAGCGCTGGCCGAGGTGCGGGACCGGCACCGCAGCCGGGTGCTGACCAGTGGTGTCGCGGACATCGAGAGCCGCACGCCGGTGCACCGCGACAGCAGGTTCCGGATCGGCAGCATGACCAAGACGTTCACCGCGACGATGATGCTTCAGCTGGCGGGAGAGCGGCGCATCGACCTCGACGCGCCGGTGGAGCGCTACCTGCCCGGCGTGGTGCGCGGCCACGGCAACCACGGGCGCAAGATCACCATCCGGCAGATGCTCCAGCACACCAGCGGGCTGCCCGACTTCCTGGCCTACCTCAAGCCGCAAGATGTCGTCCGGGACCCGATGGCCCACCACGACCCCCGTGACCTGGTGAAGCTGGCGCTCGCCCACCCCCCGACCTTCAAACCGGGCACCGACTGGAAGTACTCCAACACCGGCTACCTGCTGGCCGGGATGATCATCGAGAAGGTGACCGGACGCTCCTACGGCGAGGAGTTGCAGCGGCGCATCGTCAAGCCGCTGCACCTGCACGGGACGTCCTTCCCGGGCGACGACCCGGCGATCCCCGGACCGCACCCGCGCGGCTACGCGCAGCCGGGCCCGAACGCGCCGCTCCTGGACGTCACCGCGGTCAACCCCACGGTCGGCGGCGCGGCCGGCGGGATCATCTCCAGCGGCACCGACATCAACCGCTTCATGGGCGCGCTGCTGGGCGGCAAGCTGCTTCGCCCCACCCAGCTCAAGCAGATGATGACGACCCGCCCGACCGGCGGTTCCGACGGCCGCGCGTACGGCCTGGGCCTGGAGAGCAAACCGCTGCCCGGCGGCGGCCGCTACTGGGGACACACCGGCGACTTCCTCGGCTACGAGACGGCCGCCGGCGCCACCTTCGACGGCAGGCAGGCCACGGTCATGGTGAACCTCGGCCCGGGCGCCTCGGACGCCCAGAGCGACGACATCCAGGCCGCCATCGAAACGGCGCTCTCCTAGCGCTTCATGGGCCGCCGGAAGCGGCGCCGCCGCTCGGCCCGTCTCCGGGCAGGGGAAGCCGTTGTCAGTGGGTGCTGGCAGGGTGCGGGCATGACGGATGCAGAAAGTGACCGCATGACGCGGATCCTGAGCGGGTTGCCGACGGCGGCCCGGCAAGTGCTGGTGGAGACGGACTGGGACTCCCTCCACCACGCCTACGGGCCCGCCGGGAACCTGCCCGTCTCCCTGTGCTCCCTGGTGGACGAGGATCCCGGGGCGCGGTCTCAGGCGCTGGCCGCATTGGACACGGCCGTGCTGCACCAAGGCTCCCTTTACTCGGTCACCGCGTCCGCGGCGCTGTTCGTCGCCACGATCCTCGACCACCCCATGGGCCTGGCCGAGCACGAAGGGCACTTCCCGTGGGACGACGGACCGCCCCGCAGCCTGCGAGCCGCCCTGCTCGGCTGGCTGGGGCAACTGGCCGAGTCCGCCGCCTACGGGGAGAGCCCGGAGCGGGACCGCACCCACTGGCAATGGGAGCCCTGGCACGACGCGGCGCGCCGCGAACACGACCCGGACGAGCGCGTCGCACTGCACGCGTGCCGGGACATACGCCCCACCCTGTACGACGCCGTCGAGCCGTTCCTCTCCTGCGCTGACCCCCACGTCCGTGAGGCCGCGCGCGGCGCCGCAGTGCCGCTCCTGTGCGCCCCGGCGCTCGCCGACCGGGTGCCGCGGGCCGCCGCGCTGGTGCGGGCCCGGCTCAACACCGTGACGGATCGACGGGAGCGAGCGGGGGTGGCGCGGGCGCTCGGGCTGTGGGGGACGGACACCTCCGACCTGCTCGCCGACTCCGACCCGGCCGTGCGGGTCTGCGCCGCGCTCGGTCCCGCCCCGCTCGATCGACCGCGCGCGCTCGCCACCCTCCTGGACGCGCTACGCGACCCGCGGACCACGGACGGCTGGTTTCCCGAGCCGCTGCCCGGGCTCGACGGCTGGTTCCGGTTCACGGTGCTGCGTTCCGCGCTCGCGCTGGCCGCGTCGTTCGAGGAGGTAGCACCGGTGGCCGTCGCCATCGTGGCCGCCGGCGGTGGCTCGTTCACCGACCACGAACGCGGGCCGATCCTGTTCCGGGCCTTCCCCGGCGGCTACGACCCGGCCCGCCCGCTCGCTGCCGCCCAACGTGACCTGCTGCGGGCCTTCGTGGACAGCGACGAGGAGACGGGCGGCATCGGAGGGAACAGATTGTGGTTCCGCGCGGCCGGGCTGCCCGAGGACCGGGACGGCATCGCGGCGTTGCTGTGAGGGTGCCTGACACCGGGGTCACGCACATGAGTTGCGTGCTGGGCCGGGATCCGGAAGGGACTGCTGACGGCAAGGTCGTGCCTGGCGGGCAGCTGTCCCTTCCGGGCCGGTTCCGGGCCGTGTGTGGGGGAAGTCGGGCCCGGAGACCAG
>NZ_JBNNJZ010000747.1:0-3404 GCF_050270335.1 Streptomyces sp. NPDC059900 | reverse complement strand
CTCCACCCCGCCGCCGTAGCCCCGCCGTCCGTCGAGGCACATCCGCACAGCTCCCGACGACGATCTGGCTCCCCGCCCCCGACGACTCCGCCGACACCCCGGCCGGGCAGGTACTGCCCGACTGGGCCATGGGCAAGCTCCGTACCGAGTTCACCCGCACTTCCGGGCAACGGCCCGCCCCCCTCCTGCGCTTGGCGATCAACGACATCCGGGCAGGGATGGACGCCCGCTCCCGCTGCACCCCACACCGCGCCACGGACGCCGGACCAGAAGTGAACCCGGGCTCCTCGGTGATCCTCGCCGAACTGCACCCCGACACCCTGCCCTGCGCGCCGCTGCACAGCGGCTACGGACCCGAGGAACGCGGCGCGATGGACGACGGCTGGCCCGGCTTCTTCCACCGGGCCCACCGCCTCCTGCGCGCCGA
The DNA here is from genome assembly GCF_050270335.1 of Streptomyces sp. NPDC059900. NCBI lineage: Bacteria > Bacillati > Actinomycetota > Actinomycetes > Kitasatosporales > Streptomycetaceae > Streptomyces > Streptomyces sp. NPDC059900. The sequence goes on along the minus strand of NZ_JBNNJZ010000747.1, from coordinate 2,977 downwards.
CGGACTGCTCCTGCTCGCCACCCGGCAACGCCGCGACGCCGGGCAGCTGACGGACCCGCTCGGCCTGCTCATCGCCACCGCCCGCACCGCAGGCTTCCGCTACCTCCAGCACATCGCGGTCGTCCACGGCCACGCGATCGAGGACCGCATCGCGCCCGCGCCGCCCGACGCCACCACGCCCGAGCTGATCCACTCCGACCTCATCGTGCTGTCCGCCGTCCGCGCACAGTAAAAGGAGCACCCCGTGCCGAAGTCCTCCTCGGTGTGGAACACCGCACCCACCTCCGCCCCCGCCCAGCGCGCCGACCGCTACGTGCCCGGCTCGGCCGCCCACCCCGCCAAAATGCTCCCCGCGATCGCCCGCCACGCGATCACCACATACACCGAGCCCGGCGGCCTCGTGCTGGACCCGATGTGCGGCATCGGCACCACCTTGGTCGAAGCCGTCCACCTCGGCCGCCATGCGCTGGGCACCGAGTACGAACCCAAGTGGGCCCAGATCGCCCGGGCCAACCTCCGCCACGCCGAACGCCAGGGCGCCACCTGCTCCGCGGCCGTCTACTGCGGCGACGCCCGCCAGCTCACCGCCCACATCCCCGCCGCGTTCCACGGCCTGGTCGATCTCGTCGTCACCTCGCCGCCCTACGGGGCCAGCGTGCACGGCCAGGTCCGCTCCACCCGCGAGTCCGGCGAACGCGGCGTCACGAAACGCGACTACCGTTACAGCAGCGATCCCAACAACCTCGCCCACGTCGGCCTCGAAGCCCTGATGGACGCCTTCACCGACATCCTCATCCAGTGCCGCCACGCCCTGCGCCCCGGCGGCCACGCCGTGATCACCACGCGCCCCTGGCGCGATCGTGGCGAACTCATCGACCTGCCCTCCGCCGTCCTCTCCGCTGCCGAGACTGCCGGGCTCATCCCCGTGGAGCGCAACATCGCCCTCCTCGCCGGCATCCGCGACGGAAAGCTCGTCGCCCGTCCCTCGTTCTTCCAGATGAAGAATGTCGGCGACGCCCGCCGCGCCGATCTTCCGCTGGCGCTGATCGTGCACGAGGACACCCTCGTCGTACGCCGCCCTACACCTCCCCGGCCTTCCTCCTCGACTGGCCAGCGACGAGTTCCCGCCGGCCCGCACAGTCGGCGCACCAAGCCGCCCACCCCGGTCGCCTCCCGTTCCCGCACCTGCGCCTCGGGGGCCCGCCATGGCGGCCGCTGAGCTGCGTATCGGCTCGCTCTACAGCGGCGTGGGCGGCCTGGATCTCGGGGTGCAGAGCGCGTTCGGCGGCCGTGTGGCCTGGCACGCCGAGAACGATTCGCTCGCCGTCCAGGTCCTGGCCCGGCACTGGCCCACGACGCCGAACCTGGGCGACGTTCGCACGGCCGACTGGGGACAGGCCGAGCCCATCGACATCCTCACCGCAGGCTTCCCCTGCCAAGAGCTCTCCGTGGCCGGACCGCGCACCGGGCTAGCTGGTGCCCGCTCGGGTCTGTGGCAGTACGCCGTCGAGGCCATCCACGTCCTGCGTCCCCGTCTGGTGGTGATCGAGAATGTCCGCGGCCTGCTCTCAACCCGTTCCGCAACAAGTCCCCTTCGCGCACTGGAACCCGGAAAGCCGCGTCTGGGAGACCCGTCTGGGCAACCCTCGATGCGGGCGCTGGGAGTGCTACTCGGCGACCTGGCCGACTGCGGGTATAACGCATCGTGGCGCTGCGTACGCGCAAGTGACGTCGGCGCCCCACACCGGCGCGAACGGGTCTTCATCACCGCCTGGCCCACAACACCGTTGCCCTTGCCTCCTGTTGAAGACGCCGACGGCGAACCTCGGTGTGATCGGCGGATCCCAGCACCCTGCCAAACGCAAGGCGGGCGGACACGGCCCCACCCTCGCCGACGAGGTCGAACATCTCCTGCCCACGCCGACAGCCAGCGACGGTGCCAAGGGCTCCCCGAACCAGCGCCACGGCAACGGCAGCCTCACTCTGGCCTCCACGGCGGCGACGCTTGCCGATCCGTGTATCGCGACGGGTGCTGGCGCGGCGCATCAGCTTGCCGCACCGTCGTCCAGCGCCACCAAAGCGGCCACCGGGCACCTCCTCAACCCGGCGGAGGAGAGCGAACGCCTGCTGCCCACCCCGACCACGTCGGACGGGAGGGGCGGGCCGGGTACGACGCCGAAACGCAAAGGAGGCATGAATCTACGAACGGCGGTCACTCACCTGCCTCTTGGTGGAGCGACTACCTGCCCGCCATCCGCCGCTGGGAACGAGTGACTGGACGCGCCGCGCCCATGGCCACCGTGCCCGGGCAGCGTCGGCTTTCTGCTGAGTTCGTCGAGTGGATGATGGGCCTGCACGACCACGTCACCGGTACGCCGAACCTCACACGTGCTGCCCGACTCCGACTTCTGGGCAACGCGGTTGTGCCGCAACAAGCGTCGTACGCCTTGGGCGCCCTGATCTCCCGAGATGGACAGCTCTGCGGAGCTGACCCAGTGTGGCGAGATTTCCGAGGGCCGGGCCGACGATGAACGCCGTCTTCCGGTCACGCGGACGCGAGCAAGACGGCGGGCTTGACGACACGACCGAGATGGAGCGTCCATCGTCGTCGGCCGATCCGGCACCGACGCCGGACCGCTTTACGTCCCTGCGCCCCAAACCGAGCACGGTAGGAGACCACGACGATGCCCCGTCCCGGCGCGGCGCGCACATGACAAGAGGCGGAAGTAATCGGTTGTTGACCCCGGAAGAGGTCGCGGTGTGGCTCAGGGTCAGTCCGACCACCGTTAGGAACAAGTACCGCCTCTGGGGCCTCAAGCCGCAGAAAGTCGGACGCCTCCTGCGGTTTCGCGAGCGCGACGTCTTGGCCTACCTGGACAAGCATTACGGGTGAGGTCCGGGGTCTGGGTCCGAGCACGAAAGAAGTGGAATGGCCAAGATCTACCAGCGGTGCAAGACGGACAAGCGGAGCAAGAAC
>NZ_JBNNJZ010000746.1:0-3405 GCF_050270335.1 Streptomyces sp. NPDC059900 | reverse complement strand
GTCCAGGAGCGAGTGCGAGGCGCCGTGGATACGGCCCGTCGCGCCGCCCACGTGCGTGGACTTGCCGGTGTCCTCCTCCATGTGGGCGCGCTCGATCTCCACGCGGAAGACCTCGCCGTCCTCCAGCTGGACGTCCAGATAGCCGTTGAAGGCGATCGGCTCGTCGTACTGGGAGGTCTGGAAGTTCTTCGGCATGTCCGGATAGAAGTAGTTCTTCCGGGCGAAGCGGCACCACTCGGCGATCTCGCAGTTCAGCGCGAGACCGATCTTGATGGCGGACTCGACGCCGATCTCGTTGACCACCGGCAGCGCGCCGGGCAGTCCGAGACAGGTCGGGCAGGTCTGGCTGTTGGCGTCCTGCTTCAGCTCGGTGGAGCAGCCGCAGAACATCTTGGTCTTGGTGCCCAGCTCGACATGGACCTCAAGGCCCATGACGGGGTCGTACGTCGCGAGGGCTTCCTCGTACGACACCAGGTCAGTCGTGACAGTCACGGTGAAACTTTCCCTCTCAACCCAGCAGGACGTCGTCGTCGCCGAGCTTCTTCAGCTCACGCAGGAGCAGAGCGAGGCCGGTGGCGATGGCGGCGGCGGAGACAACGGCGTCGACGAGCCGGAGCGTGTCGTTCTCCTTGCGGGCCATCCGGGCCTGCTTGACGACGGAGACCGCGCCGAAGGCGGTCGTGGCGATCGACAGGTACGCGCCGGGCTTGGACTTCTTGAAGCCCTTGGCCTTGGCAGTCATGGGACTCACAGTGACGGTGCCTCCTCAAGCAGCGGGTGACCCCACCTTTCCACGAAGGCGGCCTCTACGGCAGCGCCGACCTTGTACAGGCGGTCGTCCTTCATGGCCGGGGCGATGATCTGCAGTCCGACGGGCAGGCCGTCCTCCGGCGCGAGGCCGCAGGGCAGCGACATGGCGGCGTTGCCCGCCATGTTCGACGGGATGGTGCACACGTCCGCGAGGTACATCGCCATCGGGTCGTCGGCGCGCTCGCCGATCGGGAAGGCGGTGGTGGGCGTCGCGGGCGAGACGATCACGTCGACCTGCTCGAAGGCCTTCTCGAAGTCCTTCGTGATCAGGGTGCGGACCTTCTGGGCGCTTCCGTAGTACGCGTCGTAGTAGCCGGAGCTCAGGGCGTACGTGCCCAGGATGACGCGGCGCTTGACCTCGTCGCCGAAGCCGGCCTCGCGGGTCAGCGCGGTGACGTCCTCGGCGGACTTCGTGCCGTCGTCGCCGACGCGCAGGCCGTAGCGCATGGCGTCGAAGCGGGCGAGGTTCGAGGAGCACTCGGAGGGCGCGATCAGGTAGTACGCGGAGAGCGCGAGGTCGAAGGACGGGCAGTCCAGCTCGACGACCTCGGCACCGAGCTCCTTGAGCAGCGCCACGGACTCCTGGAAGCGCTGGACGACGCCCGCTTGGTAGCCCTCGCCGGCGAACTGCTTGACGACGCCGACCCGCATGCCCTGTACGGAGCCGTTGCGGGCGGCCTCGACGACCGGCGGGACCGGGGCGTCGATGGACGTGGAGTCGAGCTGGTCGTGCCCGGCGATGACCTCGTGCAGGAGGGCCGCGTCCAGGACCGTACGGGCGCAGGGCCCGCCCTGGTCCAGGGAGCTGGAGAACGCCACCATGCCGTAGCGCGATACGCCGCCGTAGGTCGGCTTGACGCCGACCGTGCCGGTGACGGCCGCGGGCTGGCGGATGGAACCGCCGGTGTCCGTGCCGATGGCGAGGGGGGCCTCGTACGAGGCGAGGGCGGCGCTGGAGCCGCCGCCGGAGCCGCCGGGGATGCGGGTGAGGTCCCACGGGTTGCCGGTGGGGCCGTACGCGCTGTTCTCGGTGGAGGACCCCATGGCGAACTCGTCCATGTTGGTCTTGCCGAGGATGACGACGTCGGCTTCCTTCAGCTTGCGCGTGACGGTCGCGTCGTACGGCGGGATCCAGCCCTCGAGGATCTTGGAGCCGACCGTGGTCGGGATGCCCTCGGTGGTGAAGATGTCCTTGAGCGCGAGCGGGACGCCGGCCAGCGGGCCGAGCTTCTCGCCGTTCTCGCGCTTGGCGTCGACGGCGCGGGCCTGCGCGAGGGCGCCCTCGCGGTCGACGTGCAGGAAGGCGTGCACCTTCTCGTCGACGGCCTCGATGCGGGCCAGGTGGGCCTCGGTGACCTCGACGGCCGTCAGCTCGCCGGAGGCGACCTTCGCGGCGATCTCGGCCGCGGTGAGCCTGATGATGTCGATCTTGCTGTCCGCCATGGTGGTTAGTCCTCCCCCAGGATCTGCGGCACCTTGAAACGCTGCTGCTCTTGGGCCGGGGCTCCGGAGAGCGCCTGCTCGGGGGTGAGCGACGGACGGACCTCGTCCGCGCGCATGACGTTCGTCAGCGGCAGCGGGTGGGAGGTCGGCGGTACGTCTTGGTCGGCGACCTCGGAGACGCGGGCGACCGCGCCGATGATGTCGTCGAGCTGTCCGGCGAAGTGGTCGAGCTCCTCGTCCTTCAGCTCAAGACGTGCTAGGCGGGCGAGGTGGGCGACCTCCTCGCGCGTAATGCCAGGCATGCGGCGATCCTCTGGGGGTGAGTGTGTGGTTTGTGTCCCCAATCCTATGGGGCCACACCCCGTGCCCGTGAAACGGATTCCCCGGCGGCAGCCCCGCCCGGTTGCACACGCCCCGGCGCCGCGGCGTTCGAGGGGAGGTTCACGCCCCCGCCGCGGGCCCGCGGCTACTTCAGTGCGTCGGCCTCTGCGGCCGCGCGCGCCGCCTCTGCTTCCTCCGCGGCGACGTCCACCGGCCTGCGCCATCCTCGGGAGCCGCGGGCCCGCAGCCAGGCGGTCGTCTCGTCGGCGGGCATGGCCGCGGCGACGAGCCAGCCCTGGACCGCGTCGCAGCCCAGGTCACGCAGCCGCTCCCACGTCTCGTCGTCCTCGACGCCCTCGGCGACGACGAGCAGCCCCAGGGAGTGCGCGAGGTCGACCGTGCAGCGGACGATCTCGGCGTCTTCGTTGTCCACCGCGAGCCGCGCCACGAAGGAGCGGTCGATCTTCAGCTCGCTGACCGGCAGCCGCCGCAGGTGCACCAGCGAGGAGTACCCCGTGCCGAAGTCGTCGAGGGACATCTTGACGCCGTGTCCCGTCAGGCCCGCCAGGGTGTCGGCGGCCCGCTGCGGGTCCTCCAGGAGCACGTGTTCCGTTATTTCCAGTTGGAGCGCTCCCGGGGGGACCCCGTGCCGTGCCAGACGCGCCGCGACCGCACCGGCGAAGCCGGGGGTGTGCACGTCGCGCGGCGATACGTTCACCGCGACGGGGACCTTGAGGCCCTGCTCCTGCCACTTGGCGACCTGGCCGAGCGCCGTCTCCAGGACGTACTCCGTCAGGTGAGGCATGAGGCCGGAGGAGTCCGCTATGGCGA
>NZ_JBNNJZ010000745.1:0-3410 GCF_050270335.1 Streptomyces sp. NPDC059900 | reverse complement strand
GTTCTGCACTGACCGCGAGCGGTGCGGTACTGGGTTTCTCCGGGCGGCACGGGCGACGGGAAGTGTGACGTTCCGTGGGAGGCACGCGCCGCCCGGAGAGATCGCGGGATCAGGTGCCGGTCAGGTCCCCGTCAGGTGCTCGGGACGGACCGGCGTCCTGTTCAGCTCCAGACCCGTCGCGTTCCGAATCGCCGCGAGGACGGCCGGGGTCGACGAGAGGGTCGGGGCCTCGCCCATGCCACGGAGGCCGTAGGGCGCGTTCGGGTCGGCCAGCTCCAGGACGTCGACCGGGATGGTCGGGGTGTCGAGGATGGTCGGGATGAGGTAGTCCGTGAAGGAGGGGTTGCGCACCTTCGCGGTCTTCGGGTCGACGATGATCTCTTCCATCACCGCGACGCCCAGGCCCTGGGTGGTGCCACCCTGGATCTGGCCGACCACGGAGAGCGGGTTGAGCGCCTTGCCGACGTCCTGGGCGGTGGCCAGCTCGATGACCTTGACCAGGCCGAGCTCGGTGTCCACCTCGACGACCGCGCGGTGGGCGGCGAACGAGTACTGGACGTGGCCGTTGCCCTGGCCGGTCTTCAGGTCGAAGGGCACGGTCGGGCGGTGGCGCCACTCGGCCTCGATCTCGACGGTCTCGCCTTCGAGCAGTTCGGCCAGGTCCGCGAGGGCCTCGCCGCCGTCCGTGAGGACCTTGCCGCCTTCGAGCACCAGCTCGGCGGTGGCCCACGCGGGGTGGTACGAGCCGAACTTGCGGCGCCCGATCTCCAGGACCTTCTCGCGGACGAGCTCGCAGGAGTTCTTGACCGCGCCACCGGTGACGTACGTCTGACGGGACGCGGACGTCGAACCGGCGGAGCCCACCTGGGTGTCGGCGGGGTGGATGGTGACCTGCTGGACGCCGAGCTCGGTGCGGGCGATCTGCGCGTGGACGGTGATGCCGCCCTGGCCGACCTCCGCCATCGCGGTGTGCACGGTCGCGACCGGCTCGCCGTTGATGACCTCCATGCGCACCTTGGCGGTGGAGTAGTCGTCGAAGCCCTCGGAGAAGCCGACGTTCTTGATGCCGACCGCGTAGCCGACACCGCGGACGACGCCTTCGCCGTGCGTGGTGTTGGACAGGCCGCCGGGCAGCGCGCGGACATCGGCGCCCTCGCTGGACTCCCACTGGCGCTCGGGCGGCATCGGGCGTGCCTTGACGCGGCGCAGGATCTCGGCGACCGGGGCCGGCGAGTCGACGGACTGTCCCGTCGGCAGGAGCGTGCCCTGCTCCATGGCGTTGAGCTGGCGGAACTCGACCCGGTCCATGCCCACCTTGTCGGCGAGCTTGTCCATCTGGGCCTCGTAGGCGAAGCAGGCCTGGACGGCGCCGAAGCCACGCATCGCGCCGCACGGGGGGTTGTTCGAGTAGAGGGCGATCGCCTCGATGTCGACGTCCTCGATCACATACGGACCGACCGACAGGGACGAGGCGTTGCCCACGACCGCCGGGGAGGCCGACGCGTAGGCGCCGCCGTCCAGGACGATCTTGCACTTCATGTGCGTGAGCTTGCCGTCCTTGGTGGCGCCGTGCTCGTAGTAGAGCTTCGCCGGGTGGCGGTGGACGTGACCGAAGAAGGACTCGAAGCGGTTGTAGACGATCTTGACCGGCTTGCCGGTGCGCAGCGCCAGAAGGCAGGCGTGGATCTGCATCGAGATGTCTTCACGGCCGCCGAACGCGCCGCCGACGCCGGAGAGCGTCATGCGCACCTTGTCCTCGGGCAGGCCGAGTACGGGGGCGATCTGGCCGAGGTCGGAGTGCAGCCACTGGGTGGCGACGTACAGCTCGACGCCACCGTCCTCGGACGGCACGGCCAGGCCGGACTCCGGGCCGAGGAAGGCCTGGTCCTGCATGCCGAAGGTGTACTCGCCCTTGACGATGAAGTCGGCCTTCTTGGCGGCCTCGTCGGCGTTGCCCCGGACGATCGGCTGGCGGTGCACGATGTTGGGGTGCGGGACGTGACCGATGTGGTGGTCGTCGCGGCCCTCGTGCACGAGCACGGCGTCCGGAGCGGTCGCCGATGCCTCGTCGGTGATGAGGGGCAGTTCCTTGTACTCGACCACGATCTTCGCGGCGGCACGGCGTGCGGTCTCCGGGTGGTCGGCGGCCACGAGGGCGACCGGCTCACCGTGGTGGCGGACCTTGCCGTGGGCCAGGACCGGGGTGTCCTGGATCTCCAGGCCGTAGTTCTTCATCTCGGCCGGCAGGTCGTCGTACGTCAGGACGGCGTACACGCCCGGCGTCTTGAGCGCCTCGACGGTGTCGATCGACACGATCTCGGCGTGCGCGACGGTGCTGCGCAGCGTCTGGCCCCAGAGCATGTCCTCGTGCCACATGTCCGAGGAGTAGGCGAACTCGCCGGTGACCTTGAGGGTGCCGTCCGGGCGGAGCGTGGACTCGCCGATGCCGCCCTTGTTGTGCTTCTGGGTGACGTCGGTGGGCGCGCCCGTGGTGGTCTTCGTTCCAGCCATGATCAGACCGTCTCTTCCTGACGGGCGGCCGCCAGGCGTACCGCGTCGAGGATCTTCTCGTAACCGGTGCAGCGGCAGAGGTTGCCGGAGAGCGCCTCGCGGATGTCGGCGTCCGACGGCGATGCGTTGCGCTCCAGAAGCTCGTCGGCGGCGACGAGCAGACCGGGGGTGCAGAAGCCGCACTGGACGGCGCCGGCGTCGATGAACGCCTGCTGGATGGAGGAGAGTTCACCGCCCTCGCCGGTCTGCCCGTCGGTTCCCTTGGCCTGCCACTGGCGGGCCTCCTGGAGGGTGGTGCCGCCGCAGACGGAACCGCAGGCGCCGCCCGGGTGGGCGTCGTCGCGGTGCTTGGCGTAGTCGGCCAGGCCCTCGACGGTGACGACCTCACGGCCCTCGACCTGTCCGGCGGCGACCAGACACGAACACACCGGTACGCCGTCGAGGCGGACGGTGCAGGAACCGCACTCGCCCTGCTCGCAGGCGTTCTTCGAACCGGGAAGCCCCATGCGCTCGCGCAGGACGTAGAGGAGGGACTCGCCCTCCCAGACGTCGTCGGCTTCCTGCTGACGGCCGTTGACCGTGAAGTTCACGCGCATTATGCGACTCCCTCAGTGCTGCGGTCGTTGCCGCGGTACGACTCCCAGGTCCAGCCGAGCGTGCGGCGGGCCATGATTCCGACGGCGTGGCGGCGGTAGTTCGCCGTGCCGCGGACGTCGTCGATCGGGTTGGCGGCACCGGAGGCGAGCTCCGCGAACTGCTTGGCGATCGAGGGGGTGATGATCTTCTTGCTGTCCCAGAAGCCGCCCTCTTCGAGTGCGGCGTTCAGGAATTCCTCGGCCGCCTTCGCCCGGATGGGCGTCGGGGCCGCGGAGCCGATGCCGGTCCATACGGTCCGGGTC
>NZ_JBNNJZ010000744.1:0-3419 GCF_050270335.1 Streptomyces sp. NPDC059900 | reverse complement strand
ACCCCGCGCAGCCGGTCGGCGTCGGCCTCGCCGACCAGGTCCAGCTTGTTGAGCACCAGGACGTCGGCGAACTCGACCTGGTCGACGAGCAGGTCGCTGACGGTGCGTTCGTCGTCCTCGTAGGGTGCCAGCCCGCGTTCGGCGAGGTCGTCGCCTTGCGCCAGTTCGGCCAGGAAGTTGGCCGCGTCGACCACGGTGACCATGGTGTCCAGGCGGGCCACCTCGTCCAGGGTGGCTCCGTCGTCGCGGGCGAAGGCGAACGTGGCGGCCACCGGCATCGGCTCGGAGATGCCGCTGGATTCGATGAGCAGGTAGTCGAAGCGGCCTTCCCGGGCCAGCCGGTCGACCTCCTGGAGCAGATCGTCCCTGAGGGTGCAGCAGATGCAGCCGTTGGTCATCTCCACCAGCTGCTCCTCGGTCCGGGAGAGCGCGGCCTCGCCTCCGCGTACCAGGGCGGCGTCGATGTTGATCTCGCTCATGTCGTTGACGATCACCGCCACGCGCAATCCCTCGCGGTTGGTGAGGACATGGTTGAGCAGGGTCGTCTTGCCGGCGCCGAGGAACCCCGACAGCACGGTGACCGGCAGGCGTCGCGACGGCATACCCTCAGCCCTCCGGGTGCAGCAGGCCGCGCCGGTAGGCGGGGGCGAGGTGCTGTGGGATCCGGTGGGTCACACCGTCCACCGTCACGTCCACCAGGCGCGGGGTGCTCGCCTTCCACCGGGCCCGGCGGTGGCGGGTGTTGCTGCGGGACATCTTGCGTTTGGGAACGGCCATGACGAGGGCTCTTTCGGCAGGGTTGGGGGAGCGGGAACCCGACGGTACATGAAAACGGTGTTCATTGTTAACGGAGGGGGTCGCAGGAGAGGGTCAGGGGGGAGCAACGGCCCGGCAGGTCACAGGGCTTGCCAGATGCGGGCCAGTGCCGACGTGGTGAGAACGTGGTCGGGGTGCCCCTGCCCGGCCAGGCGCCCGTCCTGGAGCAGGAGGCAGGCGTCGGCCGCGCGCGCGGCCTCCAGATCGTGTGTGGCCTGGACGACCGTCACGCCGTCGGCGACAAGGGCGGTCAGCAGTGCCCCGATCCGCTCCCTCGCCTCCGGATCCAGGCCTGTGGTCGGCTCGTCCAGGAGCAGCAGATCCGATTCCTGCGCCAACCCCTGTGCGATGAGGGCGCGTTGGCGCTGTCCGCCCGAGAGTTCTCCCAGTTGGCGTGCGGCGAGGTCGGCGATGCCGAGGCGGTCGAGCGCGGTGTCCACGGCTGCGCGGTCCCGGCGGGTCAAGCGGCGCCACGGGCCGCGCTCGCCCCAGCGCCCCATCTGCACGGTCTGCCGGACGGTGAGGGGCAGCGTGTCGCCGACGGCTCCGCGCTGCGGCACAAAGGCGGGCGGCAGGTCTCCGGTGCGGAGCAGCTCGCCGGATGTCGGGCGGATCACACCGGCGAGCGCGCCGAGCAGGGTCGACTTGCCGCTGCCGTTCGGGCCGACCAGTGCGGTGATCGCCAACCCCGGTATCTCTGCGCTGAGTTGGTGAAGGACGGGGCGCCCCGGATATCCGGCGCACAGGCCGGTCAAGCGCACGTGAGGGGCTCGTTCCCGGGTGGCGGCAGGCGAGGGGACTGGTTTGTTGAACATGATTTTCATTGTAGTGTCCCCGGCATGGAATGGTTGACGGCCCCCTTCGAGGTCACCTTCGTGCAGCGAGCCCTGTGGGGCGGAATCCTGGTGTCCGCGATCTGCGCGCTGGCCGGCACCTGGGTGGTCCTGAGGGGCATGGCCTTCCTCGGCGACGCCATGTCCCACGGCCTGCTGCCGGGGGTTGCCCTGGCCGCACTGTTCGGCGGAAACCTCCTGGTGGGTGCGGTGGCCAGCGCAGCCGTCATGACGGCGGGCGTCACCGTGCTCGGGCGCACCCCGAGGCTGTCGCAGGACACCGGCATCGGGCTGCTCTTCGTCGGCATGCTCTCGCTCGGCGTGATCATCGTCTCGCGCTCGCAGTCCTTCGCGGTGGACCTGACCGGCTTCCTCTTCGGCGACGTCCTCGCCGTGCGGCAGCAGGACCTCGTGCTGCTCACGGCGGCGCTGTTCGCGGCACTGGCGGTGTCAGTCCTCGGCCACCGCGCCTTCCTGGCCCTGGCGTTCGACGCGCGCAAGGCGCAGACCCTGGGACTGCGCCCGCGCCTGGCCCACGCCGTGCTCCTCGGCCTGCTCGGGCTGGCGATCGTCGCCTCGTTCCACATCGTGGGAACCCTGCTGGTCCTCGGTCTGCTCATCGCCCCGCCCGCGGCGGCCCTGCCGTGGGCACGCAGTGTCCGCGCGGTCATGGCGCTCGCCGCACTCCTCGGCGCCGCCGCCACCTTCGGCGGTCTGCTGCTGTCCTGGCACCTGGGCACCGCCGCCGGCGCGACCGTCTCGGCCCTCGCGGTGAGCCTGTTCTTCCTCTCCCACGTGGTGTCCGGCCTGCGCCACCGCCGGGCGCGCCTCACCGCCGCTCCCGTCCCTGAAACCAACTGAAAGAAGCCTGAGGCGATTGTCGTGACCGTCCGCAGAAACGTCACTCCGTGGGCTTCGGCCGCACTGGTCCTCACCGCGCTGCTCGCCACGAGCTGCTCGGGCCAGAAGAGCAACGACGCACAACCGGCTGCGAATTCCTCGTCCGCCACCCCGCACGGGTACGTCGAAGGAGCACAGGAAGCCGCCGAGCAGCAGTCCCGCCTGCTCCTCAACGACCCGGACAGCGGCAGCAGCCGGGTCCTCGACCTCATCACCGGCAAAGTGCACGACACCGCCCGGGTCAAGGGCGCCGACCGGTTGACCACGGACGGCAGGTTCGGCTACCTCCACACCTCCGGAAAAACCCACGTGCTCGACAGCGGTGCCTGGATGGTGGACCACGGCGACCACGTTCACTACTACCGGGCGGCGATACGCGACGTCGGCGAACTCCCCGCGGGCCGCTCGCAGGTGCGCAGCGACAAGGTGGTGACCGCCGCGAGCGACAAGGACGGGCGGACCGTTCTGTACGACCGGAGCAAGCTGGAGAAGGGCAAGATCGCTTCCTCCCGGACGCTGGCGGGCACCTACAGCGGCGCCGTCGTGCCGTACGAGGAGCACCTCCTGGCCTTTGCCGGCGAAGGCGGCACCACGAAGCTCGCCGTGCTCGACCGCAAGGGCAAGCGCGTCGCCTCCCCGGACGCCCGGTGCGAGGAGCCCCGGGGCGACGCCGTCACCCGCCGCGGCCTGGTCCTGGGCTGTGCGGACGGCGCGCTGCTCGTACGTCAGGAGGACGGCGCCTTCACGGCCGAGAAGATTCCCTACGGCAAGGAGGTACCGGCCGGGGAACGGGCCGCCTCCTTCCGCCAGCGCCCGGGCAGCGACACGCTCACCGCGCCGGCCGGGGACGAGGCCGTATGGGTCCTGGAC
>NZ_JBNNJZ010000743.1:0-3424 GCF_050270335.1 Streptomyces sp. NPDC059900 | reverse complement strand
GCCCGATGCACGTCACGAGCCGGGAGAACACGCAGCTCCAGAAGACCGTCGAGCTTCTCACGGCGGAGCTCGCGCTGCCGCAGATCGGCACCACCGCCGCCGTCAACAGCATCGTCGACCTTCTGCTCATCCAGTTCGTACGCGTCTGGCTGGCCCGCCACCCGGACAAGCAGCCCGGATCATGGCTGGACGCGATGCGTGATCCGGTGGTGCGCGACGCCCTGGCCTGTGTCCACGCCCGACCGGAACACCCCTGGACCACCGAGTCCCTGGCGGCTGCGACGGCGGTCTCCCGGACGACGCTGTCCCGGCACTTTCGCTCCGCCCTCGGACAGACGCCGGGCGCGTACGTGACGCAGTGGCGCATGGACCTGGCGTCCGTCCGGCTCCGCGACACCGACGAGCCGGTCGAGACGATCGCCGACGCAGTCGGCTACGCCTCTCCGCACGCTTTCAGCCGGGCCTTCCGACGTGTCCGGGGCATGGCGCCCGGTGCGTACCGTTCCCGGCTGCGCAAGTGATCGCAGGCGGGCGAGCACCGACACGACGTGCAGCCAGTCGCGTAAGCGCTGGCGGCGGCTTGCCCGTGACTACGTGGCCCTCACCGCCAGCCCGACGTCGTGATGCACATCGCGCTATCCGTTTACTCGCCGAATACTTGCGGATGAGAGCGTGCGAGAGTACGGCCATGTGGGGCGGCTTCTTACTGCCAGCTCGGCCGACGGGCTGGGTAGGCTCTGCTGGGGAGCACTGGGCATCACGAGCCCGCTGGGGAGGCGATCCGCCAGATGTCGGTGTGTCCTGGAACTGCACGCCGGGATGAGACGGGAAGCTCATGGCCGCGATTCACGTGACGGTGTGGGATGAGACCGGGGGCGAGGGTGTCCCCGCGGTCTTCGCCCACAATATTTTCACCTGGGGCAGCGACGAGGTGTACGGCTTCGCGGCGCAGCGGCCGCTGGCCGACCGCTACCGCCTGTTGCTGGCGGACCGCCGTGGTTATGGCGCCAGCCCTGACACCGCCCGCAGCGACTTCGACACCGACGCCGACGACCTGGTGGACCTGCTGGCGCGGCAGGACGCCAAGGCACACTTGCTCGGGCACGGCAACGGCGGCCTGGCGGCCATGCTCGCGGCCGGGCGCCGCCCCGACCTCGTACAGTCCCTGACGCTGATTCAGCCCTCCGCGTTTTCCGCGGCCGCCGGTAACCCGGTGGTCGAGGCCATGCTGGAGCGGGTGCGAAACAGCGCGGGTGTGCCCGATTCGGTGACGCCGGAGGAGTATCTGCGTGCCTCCACGGAGGGCCTGGGCATGCCCGTGCCCGATGCCACGCCGCAGCGCCTTCGTGCGGTGGCCACCTCGATGCGCGAACGCCCCGTGTGGGAAGCGACCGTGCCCCTGGAGCCGCTGCGGGCCGCGCCGTGGCCGACGCTGGTGATCTGCGGGACCTGGCAGGACGCGCCGGAGACCTACCGCAGGTACGCGGGCGAACCGCTGATCGCCTGCGCGGAATCCGTGGCCGACGCCGTCAACGGCCGACTCCTGCGCGTCCCCGGCTATTATCCGCACACCCAGCAATCCGCAACCGTCAACGCCGCTTTGCGTGAACTCTGGCAGACCGGCGCTGCCAAAGTTGCAGCAGGCAGCCGGACCGCATAGGCGTCGCATCCCGGTGCCGGTACCGCTGTCGGCGGAAAGTGGTGGCCTGCCGTGGACCCGCGTGTCTTGCGAACTGTGTCCGGGGCGGGCGGGGGCTCATCGTGCGGCGGGCTTGCTGTCGACTCGCAGGAGCAGGAGGTCATAGACCGGGCCGCCGGGTTCGTTGTGGTAGGGGCCCGCGTACTGGTAGCCGAGCCGCTCGTACAGCCCGTGGCCTTCGGTGTTGTCCGGGCGGACCAGGAGCGAGGACCACTCGGGGTTGATTGCTTTGATCAGTTCGGCGTGGAGGCGGGAGCCGATGCCCTGGGACTGACGGGCGGGGGTGACGGCGAGTTCGCACAGGCCCATGAGGCGTCCGGCGCGCACGTGTTGGGGGATGTGGGGGAGGAGCTCGCCGTACCAGTATTCGGGTGTGCTCGGGAAGGCGTATCCGAAGCCGGCCATCGCCCCGTGCGAGTATGCCGCTACCAGCGTGAAACCCTCGTGCTTGAGGTGGTTCATGACCTGGCGGCGCAGCGCGGGGGCGGACAGCCCGTCGGTGGAGCCGCCCGGGGTGTCAACGAGTTCGGGGTGCGCGTCGGACCACAGGTCGGCGAGGGTATCGAGCATCGGCGGGATGTGGCCGGGGCCGTAGGTGCGGACCACGACGTCCCTGCGGGTGCTGGTCACGCCCGTCCTCCTCCGGTGGCGGTGGTGGTGCGGTACTCCTCGATCCAGTCGGCGACCGCAGGAACGCGGCCGTGTCGCTGGAGTGCGCCGGCGACGTTGTGCAGCGACTGCAGCAGCCGGTCGGAGCGCACTTCGGGCAAGAACCCCAGAACCCGGCCCGCGGCCTCGGCGGCTGCTACCGGCTCGGGGCGCTGCCCCACCGCATGCTGGATGGCGACATCGGCCGTGTACAGGGCGCGATTGCGGGCGAAGGCATCGCCGTGCAGCAGAACGGCCTGCTCCGCCCCTGCGGCCGCGCGTTCGTGCTGGCCCAAATCGGCGCGGGCCAGGCACTCCAGACCGGCGAGCTCGCCGGGCGCGTAGAAGGCGAGCCAGGGCGGATCGGCGTCGCAGGGCCCTTGGGCGTAGAAGGTGTGGGCGCGGACGATGGCCTTGTCGGTGGCGCACGCGTCGCCCATGAGCGCCCACCCGCCGGCCTCGCGCATATGGAATAGGGACAGCAGGCGCGGGGAGCCGAGGACGCGAGCGACGGTCTGCGCGCCCTGCGCAGCGGAGATCGCCTCACGGGGCCGGCCCGATGCCTTTGCCAGCAGCGAGAGACAGCCGAAAGCGTGCGCCTCGAGCTCGGGGTCGTCGGCAATCCGCGCGGCCGCCAGAGCCTCGCCGTACAGCGAGTGGGCGTCCCCGGCCCGTCCGGAGTCGTAGGAGAGCCACCCCGCGGCGATCGACAGCGCGCCGGTCGCCGAGCGCAGCTTGGCTTCGGTGCGGCTGGAGTACGTGCCGCACTGCAGCCACTGGTAGGCAGCGTGCAGCGCCTCGGACGCGGCCCGGCGAAGCGGCGCCGAACCGTGATCCTGGTCCTGCGCGTACAGCGTGGTCACGGCTGCTTTGACGGCGTACACCTCACGCGCGCCGACCTTGCCCGGCATTTGTTCTCCGGTGCCGAGCGGGAGCGCCAGGAGTACGCCCGCGCCATCGAGCAGCAGGGCGCGTCGTTCCACTGAGTCCTCCTCCTGCGGCCCGCACGGCCCTAGGGCCTGTGTGACGTTGTGATCAGAGAGTTGCCTTCAGCAGGTCGTTGATCCAGATCCTGTC
>NZ_JBNNJZ010000742.1:0-3434 GCF_050270335.1 Streptomyces sp. NPDC059900 | reverse complement strand
GTCCTTCTCTCCGGCGACCACCAGCGTGGGCGTGGTCATGGCGGAGAAGTCCATGGTCCGGAAGAACGGCACCTGCTGGGCCATGACGCCGGTAAGGACGTCCCCTCCCCTGCCGGGGGCGGCCAGCAACACGCCCTGCTTGATACGCGGTTCGGCGAGGTCGGCCTCCTGGCCGTCCTCGGTGACCCTGGCGCCCAGCAGGAGGGCGGCGGTGAAGCCGCCGAGGGAGTGTCCGGCAACGGCGACGCTGTCGCGGTCCGTGCGCCCGGCGAGCTGCGGCACGGCGGCCTCGATCTCGTCGAGCCGGTCGAGTATGTGCGTCATGTCCTCGGCGCGCGAGCGCCAGAAGAAGGGTCCCCCTGGAGTGCTTTCGTGCAGGTGACTGAGCGTCCTGGAGCTGAGATGGGTGGGCTGTACGACGACGAAGCCCAGGGCGGCCCACAGGTCGGCGAGCGGGGCGTAGCCGTTGAGTGAGGAGAGGTTGTTCGAGCCGCCGTGCCCGTGGGAGAGGAGAATGACCGGCAGTTCGACTCCGGTCGCGGGCAGGGTGACGCGCACGCGCAGGTCTGCGGGGCGCCCGGCCACGGGCAGCACCACCGGGCTGAACGAGAGCACGGGCACGGACGAGAGGGCGGCGTCGGTCATGGAAGTCGATGCACTCACGATGAATCTTTCCCTTCGGATTTCCCTTTGAGGCCTCCGCTTGGGGCCTCCGCCTGAGGCTTTCGCTTGAGGCCTCCGCCGTCGCCGGCTCCCGGGTACGGGCGTGGCGCATCCCATGGGGGACGGGTGCGGCGCATGAGGCAGGGGGGAAGCGCCGGCGTCAGCTAGACTGATCCGGAACGTTGCTCCACTTACAATACGGAACACTGCTCCGCTTCACAAGCGGCGTGCCGTTCCGTCGTGTCAGCGGCCAGGAGAAGGAGAGCGCAGTGCCCACTGCAGGCCAGTCCGGAGAGGCGCCGGCCCCGAGCAAGCGGGCCGACGCGGTACGCAACCAGCAGAAGCTGCTCGCCGCCGCTGCCGAGGTGTTCACCACCTCCGGCGTCGATGCGCCGATCCGCGAGATCGCGGCCAAGGCGGGCGTCGGGATGGGCACGATCTACCGCCACTTCCCGACGCGGGCGGATCTCGTCGTCGCCGTCTTCCGCCACCAGGTCGAGGCGTGCGCCGAAGCCGGTCCGCGCCTGCTGGCGGCCGCCGAATCGCCGCTCACGGCGCTGCGTCAGTGGATCGACGTCTTCGTCGATTTCCTGGTCACCAAGCACGGACTTGCCAACACGCTGCAACCCGACAGCAGCGGCTTCACCGCGCTCCACACCTACTTCCTCGATCGTCTGCTGCCCGTCGCCGAGCAGTTGCTCGACGCCGCGGTCGAGGCGGGCGAGATCCGGCCCGGCACACAGCCCTACGAACTCATGCGCGGCATCGGCAACCTCTGCATCGGCCCCGACACCGACCCCCGCTACGATCCCCGCCGCCTGGTCGCACTGCTCCTCCAGGGGCTCCAGCAGCCGCAGACGCCGTCCTGATACCCGTGCCACCATGGCGTGGCGCCGAGCCGCGGCCTCGCCCTGGTTCCGGCGCCACATCGAGCAATACCGGCTGAGCAACAGCACAACGGCCTGACTGGTCCATCCAGGAGGGCAGGTCCCACGGCGCCCGCGGCGCCGCCGAGTTCGGAGTTCCAGCAGTGCTTTTCGACGTCACCCGCAGCGAACTCGCCGACATCTTCGGCGAGGACCGGCTCGCGACCCTGCCCGCCGCCGCCTTCCCGCCCTCCGCCGCGGACTCCGAGGGCGCCCGCCTCCTGCAGACCGTCGGTGTCCCCAGCGAAACGTTCTACCTGCGTGAGCCCGGCGACTCAGGTCGGCTGCCCCTCGTCCAGGACGTCGTCGACGTCGAGGACTTCGAGGACGCGTCGCAGGATGCGGGCGAGTGGCCCGTCATCGGCTGGCTGCTCAATGCCCACATCGCCCTCGACCCTGCTTCCGGCAAGGTGCACGCCTTCGACCTCGACGAGGAGACCGCGCCGGCACTGCACACGGACGTCTCCTCCCTCATCCAGGTCGCCCTCCGGTTCCAGCGCGTACTGGAGGAGTTCACTTTCAGCGGCGACGACGCCGACGAGGAGGCCGACTTCGAGCGCCTTGAGGGCGAGGTCGAACGCATCCGCCAGGAGACGAGCAGCATTGACCCGCTCCCCTTCCAGGACGACGAGACCGCCTGGTCGGTGGTCGGCGAGGAGATCGCCGCGGGCCAGCGCTTCACGGACGACAGCCCGGGAGGCCGTTCGATCCACGGCTGACCGCCGGTCCCGGCCGCCCGTGCACCGATGCCTCCACGCGATGTACGGGCCGCCGGACTCAGGCGGATTCGAGGAGCGGGCGGATCTCGATGGTTTCCGGAGTGGGCAGGGACTTGGCCAGTTCGACGGCCTCCGCACGGTCGGCCACCTCGAGCACGAACCAGCCGCCGAGCGTCTCTTCGCCGGCGTGGGCCGGCCCGTCGGTCACCGACGCCACCCCGTCGGCCGTCTTGCGCACGGTCGCGGGGCTGGCGTGCTCGGTGTCCAGAGCATCGCCGCCGACCAGTTTCCCGGCTGCCGCGAGCTTGCCGATCCAGTTCTGGTACTCCGCGCGGTAGGCGTCCCGGTCGGCCTGGATCCGGCGGCGTGACTCATCCGTCTCGAAAATCACGAGTGCGTATTTCATGTTGCATGTCCTCTCCGGCCGCCGTGCGCGGGGCCGTTGTCGGCGTTGACGGGTGTGCGGGAATCGCTGGTCAGGCGGCGCCGTCCACGGGAGCGACGCGAGCAAGTGCGCCGATCTCCAAGGCGGTCCACAGGGCGCCGTCGGGGCCCTGCGTGATGCCGTGCGGCTCGGAGTCGGGGGTGGGCAGGTCGTGCACGCTGATGGCGCCGTCCGGAGTGATCGAGCCGACCCGGTTGGCGCCCCACTCGGTGAACCACGCGGTGCCGTCGTCGGCGACGGTGATGGCGTGGGGCCGGGCGGCGCGGTCGGGCAGCGGATACTCGGTGACCTGCCCGCCGGGGGTGATCCGCCCGATCTGCCCCGCGGCGATCTCGACGAACCACACATCCCCGTCGCCTCCCGCCGCGATCCCGACCGGCGCGGCGTTCTCGGTCGGCAGCGGGTGCAGGGTCACTTCGCCGTCCATGGCGATGCGCCCGATGGCGTTCGCCTGGTTGAGGGTGAACCACATCGCTCCGTCGGCACCGGCGGTGATCGCGGAGGGAAACCCGCCCGTGACGGGGAGCGCGAACTCGGTGACGTGGCCCTCGGGGGTGATGCGTCCGATGCGGTCGGCGGTGGTCTCGGTGAACCACAGGGCGCCGTCAGGACCTGCCGCGATTCCGAAAGGCCCGCAGTCCGGGGTGGGGACCGCGAAGTCGTCGATGTCACCGCCGATGG
>NZ_JBNNJZ010000741.1:0-3437 GCF_050270335.1 Streptomyces sp. NPDC059900 | reverse complement strand
CAGGCCCATACCGAATGGACACTCCGAGCGCTGGACGGACTCGACCTCCCCATGGACGTGCGACTGCAGGAAACTCTGACCCTCCACGCCTTTGTCATCACCATCGCCCTGTCCAAGGCCGACGAGGCCCAGGCTGAGCGAAACACCGGCATGACACTGAACCGTTGGTCCGACAGCCAGCGCTCCCGGCGCCGGGAACTCCTCGACAGTGGCAGATTTCCGCTCCTGGCCACCTTCTCGGACGACACCGCACCCGACCTGGACCTCCTGTTCGAGTACGGCCTGGCCCGCCACCTCGACGGATTCGCCGCCCTGCTCACCAGCCACAACGCCGGCCCCCACCATCCGGCACAGTAGGTCCCAACCGACCGAACGTGGCCGTCCTTACGTTCATCCGCCGGCACCGCCAGCTCACGCACACCGACCGCACCCTCAAGCGCTGGGCCGACGCCACTGCGTCCCCTGCGGAAGGGCCATGAGCCAGTCCTGGAACGGAGCATCGAGTTGGGCACCGCCAGAAGCGGGCGGGTTCGCTGGTTTGCGGGCCGGGAGACGCCAGAACCCCCTGAGAGTGGTTGGTTGACGTCCTTGGGCATGGCGGGTTCGTGGCTGGAGAGTCGGGCTCTGGCGGAGTTTCGTCAGCAGATGGTCGGGCGTGCTGCCTGGCTGCTGGCAACCGGCCGCACCGGGCTCGGGGCGCACTGGTTGACTGTCTCCTGTGACCGAACTGATCGACGTACCGGATGCTGAGGCCGATTGGGAGCCAGCCACAGAAACCCGGGCAGGCGGGCGCAATCCGGCCTCGCAGGCCTCGATGTTCCAAAGCGCAGCCTGGCCGCTGCGTTCGCTGGCCTTGCTCTCGGTCGATCTGGAGGCGGTAGCCCGGCGGCTGAGGCTGACCCTTGAGACCTCGTGGGACGGACACGGCACTGTTCGGGCGGCGTTCTTCGTGCTGGACGGGACGGACTTCGTCGTTACCCACCACGAGGGCGATGCCCCGGGAACGCATGTCTGGACCCGCAAGGGCGGGCCGGTTGACTCGGCCACACGCGTGGGCAGTCTCCTCACCGCTCTTGGCGTGGGGCCGGACGCTGTCTCCTATTCCGTTTGGGGCTCCGGCACCGATCTGACGCACGTGCCCGCTGCCTGGCGACGCGGCCTGGCAAGGCCGGTGTGGTCGCGCCAGGAGTTCTGGGAAAGCTTCAAGAGCCGTCCGCGCATGTTCGTCGCCCGCGTCAGCTTCGAGGCGGTGACCGGGGTCCTCGCCGGCTACGACATTGCCTCTGGAGGCGCCCTGCTGAAAGGGTTTCAGGAGTGGCTGGCTGCCAGATCGGGAACCGGTGAAAACCTCGTGTGGTGGGCTCTGGTCGCCGAATTGGCCTTTCCCGACGGCCGCCCCGCCGAGCCCTGGTCACACGGGGATGACCAGCACGCCGTGGCCGAACTGATCCGACTGTTCGATGAGTTCTGCGAACATCTCGCCGGTGATCCGACGGCCCCGCAGACGGGGGCGTAGAGGTTCTCCCGGGGAACCCGCGAAGATCCAGGCTGGCCTCTTCCGAGGTCCGGTGGCAACAGGTCGGGGCGGGTCGTGCCCGGCCCCTCCCACCGCTTGTCGGGTTGTTCCTGTTCCCGACGCTGAAGCCGGTGGTGCGCGGTGTGCTGGTCCGGCGGGCACGGGCTGGGTGGCCGGATTGTGGTGCAGGGGGCCTTCAGCGGGTCGGGGGCGGCGGGGTGTTGTCCGGGTGGGTGGGCCGGCATACCAGGATGGCGATGTCGTCGTCGTGGCCGGCGGTGACGCCGGCAGTGCGCAGCAACTGGTCGCAGAGCACAGGGAGGTCGGCTGCGGTGCTGTTCTCCAGTGTCCGGACCAGGGCGGCGATTGCCTGGTCGGGATCCTGGTCGCGGTGTGTGATCAGCCCGTTGGTATAGAGGACGGCTGTCGAGTTGGGGGCGAAGGCGATCGGGGCAGAGGCGTGCGTCCAGTCGCCGGTGCCCAGGGGCGGGCCGGTGGGCTCGTCGGCGCGCTTGATCGTGCCGCTGGGGTCGCGGACCAGGAGGGGCGGGTGGCCGGCGGAGGCGTAGAGCAGCCGGTCGCGGTCGGGCTCGTGGACGGCGTACAGGCAGGTGGCGATGTCATCGGCGTCGATCTCGGTGATCAGGGCGTCCAGATGCTGCAGGACCTTGTGCGGGGGCAGGTCCAGGCGGGCGTAGGCGCGCACGGCCGTGCGGAGCTGGCCCATGACGGCCGCCGCGCGGACGCCGCGGCCCATGACGTCGCCGATGACCAGCGCGGTGCGGCCGCCGCCGAGGGTGATCACGTCGTACCAGTCGCCGCCGACCACGGCCTGCGTGCCGCCCGGCTGGTAGGTGGCGGCGATGCGCAGATCGTCCGGCTGTTCCAATTCCTGCGGGAGCAGTGAGCGTTGCAGGGTGACGGCCGTCTCGCGCTGGCTGCGCTCGCTGGCCCGCAGCCGCTCGGCGGCCTGTGCGTGGTCGGTGACGTCGGCGGCGAAGACCATCACCCCCTGGCCGCTGCATTCGCCCGCCGGGTCGCTCACCGGGGTGCAGGTGATGGTGTAGAAACGGCCGCTCGGCGCCCTGCGGGACTTGACCGTGCGCGGCTTCGCGCTGCGCAGGACCTGGTCCAGGAGCGGCAGCAGGCCCAGCTCTTCCAGCTCGGGGAGAGCCTCGTGGGCCGGTTGGCCCAGCGGGCACCGGCCGAAGGCCTCTGCGTAGGCATCGTTGACGTAGGCGAGTCGGTGCTCGGGGCCATAGAGGAGAGCGACGGGAGCCGGCACGCGATCCAGCGCGGACACACCGGCCGGTGCAGGTTCCTGCTGCAAACGCTGTTTGAGGTCTGCCAGGGACTGTTCGACGTCCACGATCGGTCCCAGTGCGTGATGGACGGCGTCCTCGGTGCTGCGCACCGTGTCGCGCAGGCGCGCATCGCCGGCATCGTCCGCGCCCGGCCGGCCCTCCGCGCCGACGCCGCCGTCCGTTCCGGGGCGCCGCAGCCGGCCGGCCAGGCGGTGCCGGATCGTGGTGTGGTCCGAGCTGTCACTCATCGCGCTCCGTCTTCCCGCTGGTCGTCGAAGAGCCCCAGGGAATCGAACTCCGCCCACAGGGGCCCCAGCGTCTTGCGGGCTCTGCTCAGGTGCACGCGTACCGTCGGCGCCTCGACGCCCATCACTGCTCCCGCCTGCTTGGCATCGAGATCCGCCATGCAGCACAGCGCGACGGCTGCACGCTGTCGCCCGCTGAGCTGAGCGATCGCCCCGCATACCCGACGATACGCGTCCTTGAGATCCAGGTGTGCCGCCAACTCCGGTGTCGTGGAGGAGAAGTCGCGGCCCTCCAGGGGAAGGGTGCCCGGCTGGTGGCGCAGGGCCGCGAGGCATTCCCGTACGACCACCGTGGACAGCCAGGCATGCCAG
>NZ_JBNNJZ010000740.1:0-3452 GCF_050270335.1 Streptomyces sp. NPDC059900 | reverse complement strand
GCCCTGTACTTACCGAACTCACCTACTTACCGAACTCACCGAGGAAGACATGATGAAGCGACACAAGCGCACGAGGACGCCGGCTCGCCTGCTGGGCCTGTCGGCCGCGGTGCTGACCGCCGCCGCGGCAGCCTTCACGTATACGGCCGCGACCGGTACCGCGATACCCAACGAGGCGACGGAACCCAGCGCGGCGCCTTCGTCCGGGGCCACCAGGACGGTCCGCTACGACCTGGGCAACAAGGCCTGGCACCTGCCGCAGACGGGTGAACCGGGCGAGCTGGCCGGGGTGGTGCACTACCCCGCCGACCTGGGCACCGGGCGGCATCCACTGATCGTGATGCTGCACGGCTTGCACGACACCTGCGCCGACCGGAAGGCCGAGGCGGCGCGCACCGCCGCCGAAAAGAGCGGGGACGACGCCGCGTACGAAGCCGCCAACGCCAAGCTGGCCGCCTGGCCCTGTGCGCCGGGAACGCCCGCCCTGCCCAGCCAGCGCGGATACGACTACCTGGGCCGCAAGCTGGCCGCTCGGGGGTTCGTCGTGGTCTCGGTGGGCGCCAACGGCATCAACGCCTCCTCCGTGATGGGGGATGACAACGCTGCCGCGCGGGCGGATCTCATCAACCGGCACCTGCGCATGTGGCAGCAGCTCAGCGCCAAGGGCCAAGGGGAGCTTGCCTGGAAGTTCACCGACCCGGCGACCGGAGCGGCGCGACGCGTCGGCTTCGCCCACCACGTGGACATGGGCAACGTGGGGATCATGGGGCATTCCCGGGCGGGGGCCGGGGTCACCTGGCAGGCGGCCGACAGCCACCGGAAGCAGTGGCCCAAGGGCGTCGACGTCAAGGCGGTGGCAGCGCTGGCGCCCGCCTACAACGTGATGACAGAAGACATGGCCAACTACAGGATCACCAAGACCCCCTTCGCCGCCTTCCGGGGTACCTGCGACGGACAGGTCGGCGGCGAGGCACTCCCGTTCGCGGCCGACGCGGCCACGGGGAACCGCAGCGGCTTCCACCGCTTTGCGATCCGCGGCGCGAACCACAACTTCTTCAACACGCAGTGGTCACCTCAGAGCCGCCAGGTCGCGGCTTTCGACGACGCCACACCGGTCAAAGGACACCCCGGGAAGTGCACTGACCGTGAGGACGGGCCGCCGGCCAGGCAGCTCACCGAGCCGCAGCAGCGCCATGTCGCCACCACCTACCTCGATGCCTTCTTCCGCCGCTACCTCCTCGGCGACACCGGGCAGAACCTGATCCTGACGGGGGCGCGGCACCCCGACGCGGCCATCACGGACGTGGACGTCACCAGCGCCGCTCCCTGAACGGCAGCCGTGTGAGCGCCCGCGAGGGCATTTCTTTGTGACGCCTCACAAAATGCGCCCTGCATGTCTGGACGTCAGCCGGGATCCGTGGGGCGGTTGTTGCTCCAGTCTTCTGCTGGAGCGTGTCCCCGCGCAGTGCAGGGAGCCGCCCCGCCGACCTGCCCTGCGTCCTCCGTGCGCAAGGCCAAGGCCCGCTGCCCGGCCGTGAGCGCATGGACCTGCACCTCAGGAGACACCTATGCCAGTGACCGACCCGTCCGCACGCACACTCCGCACCGGCCTGGCCGCCGCGGTCGTCTGTGCCGCCACCGCCTTCACCTTCTCGGCTGCGGCTCCCGCTCAGGCGGACGAGGGGCCCAAGCTCCGCGAGGGCGGCGTGCCGGAAGCCCTGTGGAACTACGCGAGCTCGCCGGGAGCCGTGCCCGGAGCCAACGACTGGTCGTGCAAGCCGAGTTCCGAGCACCCCGAACCGGTGGTCATGCTGCCGGGCACCTTCTTCAACCTCGGCGCGAACTTCGTGAAGGCGGCGCCCCGGCTGAAGAATGCGGGCTACTGCGTGTATGCCTTGAACTACGGCTTCACCCCGGTCTCTCTGGGGCGCATCGGCGGGCTCGGCCCCAACCGCGAGTCGGCAGCTCAGCTCGACGCGTTCGTGGACAAGGTACTTGCCTCGACGGGCTCGACGAAGGTCAACATCGTCGGGCACTCGCTCGGCGGCAGCGTCCCCATGTGGTGGATGAAGAAGCTTGACGGCGCCCGAAAGGTCGACAAGTACGTGGGATGGGCCCCCAGCTCGCACGGCACGAACCTCAACGGGATCGTCGACCTCGGCGCCAGCCTGAACCTCATGGGTTTCGTGACCCGTCTGTCGAATTTGGCGCGGTTTCCGGGAGTCGTCGAGCAGGCAACCACCTCGGACTACACCCGGGAGATGTGGGCGGACGGTGCCACTGTCCCCGACGGGCCGCAGTACACGGTGGTGATGACGAAGTACGACACCGTCGTGACGCCGTATGCAACCCAGGCACTGAAGGGTGAGGACGTCAACAACGTGGTGTTGCAGGATGTCTGCCCCACAGACCGGGCTGGGCACATGGGTCTGTTCAACGACGACCCGACGCTGCAGATCACCATGAACGCGCTGGCCGACGGACCGGCGGACTTCAAGCCCGCGTGCCGCGGCTTTGGCCTGCAGCTTTTGTGAGCCGGGCAGTTGTGCCATCACCCTGCCCCAGCACATGACGGCGGCCTGTCCGGTGAATCGTTCGGCACACGGTTAACCTTCTGCCGTGGACCTCTACTTCGATCCGGTGCCTCTGCTCGGCGATGCGCGCGCAATGTTCCTGGGGCAGTGGTCGGATCGGAAGTGGCTCAACGTGCCCGGACCGTTCTACGGAGCAGACACCGACAACTGCGGCACCGGCCGTATCCACGCGCCGGGGCTCGTGCTCTACGAAGCCGACTACTTCACCGAGTACGTGTACCGGCAGCCCCGTACGCCGGAGGAGCTTCAGCAACTGGTCGACGCGGCGGAGGCTGAGGCATTCTCCGGCTACGGCTGTGACGGCGACAGCCAATGGACGCCGGCGATGGTCCGGGAGTGGTGGCGTGACCGAGGGCGGATCAGGGGGTACCTGGCCAATCGGCGCGCCGACTGGGAGGCCGATGACGCCAAGGCCGGGCAAGGTGTGGCCGCCGCGGCCTCGGACTACGCCGCCTACCTCGACGGCGAGCTGGCCTCGCACCTCCGTGTCTATCTCTTCTGGCTGGAGGAGCGACGCGCTCCCGCAGCCGCGGACCGGCTGCCGCACCTCTGACGACAGCGGCGCGGCAGCGTTCGTCAGATCTCCACCGGACGGACGGCGGCTTCGATCTGGGCGAGGTGGGCGGCGAGGATCTCCTCGAAGGCGGCGGCGCGGTCCGCACCCAGGGGGCGCACGTCGCGGGCGAAGTGGGCCAGCGCCGGGAAGTGCCCGGGGTCTGCCCCCAGGATCATGACGCGGAACAGCTCCATGCCCTGTTCGCGCTCTTCCGGGGTGACCGTGCCGGACCCGGCCTCGGAGGCGACCAGCGAGGCGATGAGGACCGCGATCCGGTGGTAGCGCACCGGGATCTCCTCATC